>NZ_JBEOVL010000007.1:0-243781 GCF_040295485.1 Streptomyces sp. NPDC002793
GGGGGTTTTCTATAACACATAATTTTCGTTTTTCGGGGACCACGCCCTCCCCCCCTCGCGGGGGGGGGGCCCGCCCCCCCCCCCCCCCCGGGTCGAGGGCCGCGCCCCAGTCGTCGTCGTCCTGCGAGGGGTGTCCGGCCCACTTGTAGAAGAGGTACGCGCTGTAGGGGACCGTGGGGCGCACGGCTCCCCCCAGCAGATCGGAGACGGGCCGGCCGACGAGCTTGCCCTGGATGTCCAGGCACGCGACGTCGAACGGCGACATGACGCGGTCCACGGTGCTGCTGCCGGTGACCATCCCGGACATGCCGTCGCCACCTGTGGTGTCCACCCCCAGCGCGCGTGTGGTGCGGGCGATCAGGTCGTTGAGGCTCCAGACGTCCATGCCGGTCAGTTCGGTGGCGGCGCGGCGCAGCCGTTCCAGATGCACCGTGCCGCCGTAGGTCTCGCCGATGCCGCTGATCCCGCTCTCCGTGGTGATCTCCACGACGGTGCGCAGCGCGTACGGCTCGTGCACGCCGACCGTGTTGAGCAGGGGGTGGTCGCGGAAGGCCACGGGGGTCACGGTGACGTCGGCGATGCGTTCGGAGGTGTGCGTCATGGTGACCGTCCTCATCAGATCGACGTTCTCATCCATGGACATCATTTGTATGTGTGGACGTATGTCGGCGTCAATGGGCTGAGGGGGAGGCTTCCGGTACCGGGGTGAGCAGGACCCCCTCCGTCATGAACCGCCGCAGATTGCGCAGGGCCAGATCGCCCATGGCCGCACGGGTCTCATGGGTCGCGCTGGCGATGTGCGGGAGCAGCACCACCCGGTCCGACTCCAACAGGGCCCGGGGCACGTTCGGTTCGTCGGCGAACACGTCGAGCGCCGCGCCCGCGATCCGCCCCGCCGCCACCGCCGCGACCAGGGCCGGCTCGTCGACGACACTGCCCCGTGCGACATTGACCAGGTATCCCTCGGGGCCGAGAGCGTCCAGCACCGCCGCCGACACCAGCCCCTCGGTGCCGCTCCCTCCCGCGACGGTGACGACGAGCGCGTCGGATGCCTCGGCCAGGGCCTCCGCGGTGGGCAGGTGGCGGTAGCCGACGCCAGGAACAGGTGAGCGCGTGCAGTACGAGACCCGCACGCCGAAGCCGTCGAGCCGTCGCGCGACGGCCCGCCCTATGCGTCCCAGCCCCAGGACGCCCACCCGCTTCCCGCTCATCCGGGAGGCGAGCGGGAAGGGCGCGGTGCCCCAGCCCCCGGCGCGCACGTAGCGGTCGGCGGCCGACATCCGGCGCATGACGTCGATCAGGGCGCCGACGGCGAGGTCCGCCACACAGTCGGTGAGCACGTCGGGGGTGTTGCTGACGTCGATGCCCCGCGCCCTCGCCCGGACCACGTCGGTGGTCTCGTAGCCGACACCGAAGTGCACGATCGCCCCCAGCCGCGGCAGGGCGTCCATCAGGACGTCGTCGACGCCGACCCGGGCGCTCGTCACGGCGGCCACCACGTCCCCGCCGTGGTCGCGCAGGTAGGCGGCGGGGTCCGGCAGGTCCGGCAGGCGGACCGTGCGGAAGTGCTCCGAGAGGGTCTCCTCCAGGGCGGGAAGCAGGGCGGACACCTGGAGGACGGTGTCCGGGGCGCATGCCGGGAAGGGTGGGTTCGGCAACGTGGCACTCCGGTTCTTCGTCGACGGTTTCGGGGGTGTTCGGCGCTCGGCGGCGTCCGCGAGGGACCCGGCGCGTGTATGCCGGATCTTCCGCATGTCTTGACGCTGCCGCCGCACCGGTTTAGCTTCGCGTTCACGGATACGGACTGAGTACGCAACCATAGACGGCTGATGGTGGTCGGCCTCATACCCCAGTGCTCGGAATGCGACACATCAGCGATCCCCGGAGACATGTGACGATGAAGTCCTCCGTTTCATCCACCCGGCGCGCTGCGCCGAAGCGACCCCGCAGGCTGACAGCGACCCTGCTGGCAGGCGCTGTCCTCACGTCCAGCGGGTGCGCCGTGGCCGACAGCGCCGGCGGCGGGACCGGCCGCGCCGACGGCCGCACCCTGAGGGTGGTGCTCACTCAGGAACCGCCGACCCTGGAACCCTGTGAGGCATCACTGACCGGCACCGGCGTCGTCGTCCGGTCCAACATCACCGAGCCCCTGGTCGAACGAGATCCCACCTCCGGCGAACTGAACCCCCTGCTGGCGACCGGCTGGAAACAGACCGCGCCCCGCACCTGGGCCTTCGACATCCGCTCCGGGGTGACCTTCCAGAACGGCGCACCCTTCACCGCCGAGGACGCCGCCTTCTCCATCGAGCGAGCGGTCAACTCCGACCTCGCCTGCAACGTCGAGGGGTACGTCTTCGGTGACGAGGACCTCCAGGTGAAAGCGGCGAACGACGAGCGGCTGACCGTCACCACCGAGAAGCCGGACCCCATCCTGCCGCTGAGGCTGAGCTTCGTGGAGATCGTGCCCCGTACGACCGACACGGACGCCAAGGTGCGCATCCCGATCGGGACCGGACCCTACGCCGTCCGCTCCTGGCAGCCCGGTGCCGCGATCTCCCTCGACCGCTTCGGCGACTACTGGGGTGAGGCCCCGCCCTTCGCACGGGCCCGGTACGTCTGGCGCAGCGATGCCGGTGTCCGTGCCGCCATGATCGACAAGGGTGAGGCGGAGATCGCGGTGGCGCTGGACCCGATGGAGGCGGAGAAGAGCACCACGGTGGCCTACCCCAACAACGAGACGACCGCCCTGCGGCTGGACGGCCGCGAGGCTCCGCTCGACGATCTGCGGGTGCGGCGGGCCATCGACCTGGCCGTGGACCGACAGGGCATCACAGGTGCCCTGCTGGGCGGTCTCGCCGAGCCGGCCGGCCAGCTGGTCCCGCCCGGAGTGGTGGGACACAGCGATGAGATCGAACCGCCGCAGCAGGACGTCGCCGAGGCCCGCGCGCTGGTGGAGGAAGCGGCTGCCGACGGCGTACCCACCGGCCGGCAGATCACCCTGGTCGCCCGCAACGGCATGTTCTCCGGGGTGTCGGAAACGGCGGAGGCACTTCAGTACCAGATGGGGCGGATCGGGCTGAACGTGCAGGTCCGTATGGCCGACACCGCCACCCAACTCCAGTACCAGCTCCGCCCGCTGCCCGAGGACGTCGGACCGATCGCCCTGCTGATCATGCACGGGAACCAGGCCGGTGACGCGGCCTTCACCACCAGCCAGTACCTGCTCAGCGACGGCCCCCAGTCCGCCTTCGGCACGAAAGCCCTCGACAGGCGCATCACCGAAGCGGCCGTGCTCTCCGGCGAGGAGCGGCAGCAGGCCTTCGCAGGTCTGCTCGCGGAGCAGAACGAATCCGTCGTCCAGTACACACACATCGCCCACATGACCGGGCTGCTCGGCCTGTCGCCGTCCGTCCGGTACCGGCCCGACTCCGCCACCGGGGACGAACTGCGGCTCGCCCAGGTCGGCCCGGCCGAGGGGGCGAAGCGCTGATGATCTTCTTCCTGCGCAAGCGCGTGCTCTCCAGCGCCGTACCCCTGGTCTGTGTCGTCCTCGGCGTGTTCCTCCTGGCCCGGATGACAGGCAACCCCGTCGACCTCTACCTCCCCCTGAGCGCCACCCCCGAACAACGCGCGGAGTTCTCCGCCGCGCAGGGTTTCGACCTCTCGATCCCGGCACAGCTGTGGAACTACCTCGCCGATGCCGTGCGTTTCGACTTCGGCACCTCGCTGCGGACCGGCCGGCCGGCGAGCTCGATGGTGCTCGACGCCTTCCCCGTCACCCTGCAACTCGCCGGCGTGACCATGGTGCTCGCGATCACCGGGGCGTTGCTGGTCGGCAGCCTGGCCGCCTACCGTCCCAACTCCCTGATCGACAGGATCGCCAGCCTGCTGTCGATGACGGCCGCCAGCATCCCCGACTTCTGGTTCGCCATCATGGGTGTACTGGTCTTCGGTGTGAGCCTCGGACTGCTGCCGACCTCGGGCACGATGGGCGGCCCCGAGATCTGGGTCCTGCCCATCGCTACCCTGCTGATCCGCCCGTTCGGCGTACTGGTGCAGGTGGTCCGGGGCAGCATGGTCACCGCGCTCTCCGCGCCCTACGTCAAGATCGCCCGGAGCAAGGGCGCCACGCCCGTGCGGGTGGTCTTCGGCCATGCCCTGCGCAACGCCGTCACACCGGTGCTGACCGTGGCGGGCGACCTGGCGGTCGGACTCGTCAACGGCGCGGTGATCGTCGAGACGATCTTCGGCTGGCCCGGCATCGGAAAGCTCATGATCGACTCCATTCTCCAGCGTGACTTCGCGGTCCTCCAGGCGGCCGTCCTCCTGACCGCCGTGACGATCTTCGCCCTCAACATCCTCGTCGACGTCTGCCACGCGCTGACCGACCCCCGAGTGCGTCAGGCGGTGCCGGCGTGAGCGAAGGAAGCACCATGACCCGAGAAGAGTCCTCCACCGAGGACAACCCCGCCCCCGCCCGCACGACGCGGCCGAGCCGGTGGCGGATGCTGGGCCGGGACAGAGCCGCGGCCGTCGGCGCCGCGGTCCTCACCGTGGTCGCCCTCGTGGCCCTCTTCGGCAGGCTGGTCATCGGTGACCACGCACAGCGGCAGGACCTGGACGCCTCCCTGAGGCCGCCGTCCCTGGCCGACGGGGTGTACGGGCTGCTCGGTACGGACGTCCTGGGACGCAGCATGGTCGCCCGGCTGATCGAGGCCTCCGCCACGACGCTCTCCGTGGCCGTCCCGGCCGTCCTGTGCTCCCTGGTGATCGGCTCAACCGTGGGCCTGTGGGCCGGTTACCACGGGGGACGCCGCGAGAGCGTGGCCATGCGGATCGCCGACGTGATCCTCAGCTTTCCCTCGCTGCTGATCGCCGTGGTGGTGCTGTACGTCTTCTCACCCAGCGCGCTGAACCTCGTGCTGATCCTGGCCGTGACCCGTATCCCCGTGTACCTGCGCACCGCGCGGGCCGAGGCGGCAGAGCTGCGGAGCCGGCTGTTCGTCGACGCGGCGCGGACCTTCGGTACCGCCGGACGGATGATCATCTACCGGCACATCCTGCCGATCGCCCTGCCGACCCTGCTGACGGTCGCCACCCTCGACTTCTGCTTCGTGATGCTCACCGAGTCGTCGCTGAGCTTCCTCGGAATCGGTATCCAGCCCCCGGACGTGAGCTGGGGCCTGATGGTCGCCCAGGGGCGGCAGTACCTCCAGACCGCATGGTGGATCACCGTGCTGCCCGGGCTGGCCATCGTGCTCACGACGGTGTCCGCCACGGTGCTCGCCGCCTGGGCCCGCATCGCCACCGACCCCGCCCAGCGCTGGCGCCTGACGCTGCCGAAGAAGCGCAGGGCCCCGTCGGCCGCCGTCCCCCCGGAGATGATCCAGTGACGACCACCACCAGCCCCTCCCCGTCCGGCACCGACACCCCGGCCCTCGCCGTCGAAGGGCTGTGCGTGGACCTGACCACGCCGTCCGGGACCGTACGGGCCGTCGACGGGGTCAGCTTCAGCGTCCGCCGCGGACGCACCCTGGCCCTCCTGGGCGAGTCCGGCTGCGGCAAGTCGATGACCGCCCTGTCCGTGGTCGGACTGCTGGACCCCGCGGCCGCGGTGACCGGCGGAGCCGTCCGGGTGAGGGGCGAAGACACCCTTCGCATGAGCCCGGCCCGACGCCGAAAGCTGGCCGGACCCGTTCTGTCGATCGTCTTCCAGGACGCCCTGACCGCCCTCAACCCGGTGCAGCCGGTCGGCAGACAACTCGGCGAACCCTTCCGGATACACCGTGGGCTCTCCCGGCGCCAGGCCCATGAGAAGGCCGTCGAGCTGATGACCCGGGTGGGCATCCCCGAACCGAGGCAGCGGGCCCGCTCCTACCCCCACCAGTTCTCCGGCGGGATGCGGCAGCGGCTGCTGATCGCGATGGCCGTCGCACTCGCCCCCGACGTGCTCATCGCCGACGAACCCACCACCGCTCTCGACGTGACCGTGCAGGCGCAGATCATGCGGCTGCTGCGGGATCTCCAGGACGAGGGGGACATGGCCCTCGTGCTGATCACCCACGACCTGGCGGTGGTCGCCCGACGTGCTGACGACGTGGTCGTGATGTACGCGGGCACGGTCGTGGAGAACGGACCGGTGCACGACGTCTTCTCCGCGCCCCGCCACCCCTACACCCGGGGACTGCTCGAATCGGTTCCGGAGGACAGCGTGCGCGGGCGCCCGCTGCCCGCCGTGCCCGGCAGCCCGCCCGAGCTGAGCGCGGTGCCGTCCGGCTGTGTCTTCCAGGCCCGTTGCCCGCTGGTGCGGGACCGCTGTGTCCAGGAACGGCCGTCCCTGCGTGCAGCGGGCGACGGCCGTTCGGCCGCCTGCCACTTCTCCGAGGAGCTCGCCCGTGTCTGAGTCCCGTGCCACCACCGCCGCGTCCGGGGCCGGCGCGGACGGTCCGCAGGAGAACCCTCCGCTGCTGGAGGTCCGAGGGGTCACCAAGACCTTCGGCAGCGGCCGGCGCCGGCTGACCGCCCTGGACGGGGTGGACATGCGGGTCGGCCGCGGGGAGACCCTCGGGCTCGTCGGGGAGTCGGGCTGCGGCAAATCGACCCTGGCCCGGGTGCTGCTCGGGCTGGAGCGTCCGGACGCGGGCACCGTGCGCTTCGACGGAACCGACCCCTTCGCCCTGCACGGCAAGGAACTGCTGGCCTGGCGCCGCCGTGTGCAGATGGTCTTCCAGGACCCCTTCGCCTCGCTCAACGCCCGCATGTCGGCCGCCGACCTGATCGGCGAGCCCTGGGCCACCCACCGGGACGTCGTGCCGGGCGCCAAGGCCCGCGAGAAACGGATCCGTGAACTGCTGAACCTGGTCGGACTCAGGGAGAGCGACGCCCACCGCTACCCCGCCGAGTTCTCCGGCGGGCAGCGCCAGCGCATCGGCATCGCGCGCGCCCTGGCCCTGGACCCCGACCTCATCGTGTGCGACGAACCGGTCTCCGCGCTCGACCTCTCGGTGCAGGCACAGGTCCTCAACGTGCTCTCGGAGCTGCGCACCCGCCTGGGCGTGACCTACGTGTTCATCTCCCACGACCTGTCCGTGGTGCGCTACATCTCCGACCGGGTGACCGTGATGTACCTGGGGAAGGTCATCGAACAGGGAGACACGGAGAGCGTCTTCGAACGGCCCCAGCACCCCTACACCGCCGCGCTGATGTCGGCGGCTCCCGTCCTGAAGCCCGCCCGCGACTCCCGCCGCCAGGAGATCCACCTCCAGGGGGAGATCCCCTCACCCTTCGACATCCCCTCCGGGTGCCGCTTCCGTACCCGCTGCTGGCGTGCCGAGGACCGGTGCGCGACCCACACCCCTCCGGTCGTCACCAGGGAGACGGAGGGTGTGGCCGAACCGCACACAGCCCTGTGCCACGTGCCCCTGGAGGCAGAGTCCGCGTGGGTGTGACCGGCCTGGAATTCGCCCTGCTCTGTGTGACGGTGGGGGCGGGCGCCCTGCTCCAGGTCTCCATCGGCTTCGGCCTCGGGATGATCGCCGCACCGGTCTTCTCCCTGGTGGATCCGGCGCTGGCCCCGGTCGCGGTCCTGATGCTCGCCGGCGGGGTGACGGCCACGGTACTGGCGAGCGAACGCGGCCGGGCGGACCTGCGCGGCTGCGGATGGGCACTGGCCGGACGGGTGCCGGGAGTGCTGGCGGGCACCCTGCTCGTGGTCACCCTCCCTCCCCGGTACCTCGCCCTGCTCATCGCCGGCGTGGTCCTCGCGGGTGCCGCGGTGAGCACGGCCGGCTACGTTCCCCGGCAGCGGCGGTACGCGGTGGTCCTGGCAGGTGCGGCCTCCGGCCTGATGGGCACGGCGACATCCATCGGCGGCCCGCCCATGGCGATGGTGTGGCAGCGGCTGCGCGGACCGGAACTGCGCGCCACGATGAGCGCGTTCTTCCTCGTGGGCTCCCTCATGAGCCTCGCCGCGCTGACGGCAGCCGGTACGGTCGACGCCCATGCCCTGTGGGGCGCCGTGCTGCTCTCACCCGCCGCCGCGGCCGGGGTTCTGCTCGCCCGGCCGCTGACCCGGCGGCTGAACGTGCGGCGCACCCGCACGGCAGCCACGGCACTGGCGATCGCGGGTGCCTCGCTGCTGGTGGTGCAGCAGTTCGTCTGACCGGTACGGACGCGCGTACCGACGGCCTCTCAGGCGGTCAGGAGACCGTCGTCCGGCTGCGTACCGGCGGGCCTGCGGAGCGCGGGGGAGACCGTGGCCCGCAGGCCGAGCATGGTGTCGGCGACGTGGAGGGCCTGTGGAACGGCCCGGGTTCCGGTCATCACGCACAGCGTGTAGGCCGCGTCCTCCAAGGCCCGGACGGTCGCGTCCGTGGAACGGCGCGCGTCCTCGATCCGCGCGTCGGCGTAGCGGGCGAGGGCCACTCTCAGGTCCTGGGGACCGGGTGTCAGCACAGCGGGTCTTCCTCCGGTTCGATCCATGTCCGAACGGCGCGCCGGGAATCGGGGCCGTCGCCGGGCCGCCGGGGCGGTGTCGTTCACACGCCGTCAGGTGACCTGGTGTCCGGCGCCTACCCGCTCCTGGGCGGAGTACGCACTCGACCTGCGTGTACAACGGCGCCTGCCGGTTCGGGCGTTCTACGGTTCACCGATGTGCTCTGTCCCTCGGTGGGTCCTGTTCTCCTCGTTGTCCGCCCCGATCCTCCTCGTCGGTGGCTGGGCCGTCTCCGGAGAGCTTCAGGGCCCTGGCTACGATCCCGGGTCGGCGACGATCAGTGTCCTCGCCGCCGACGGCGCCGACGGGTACTGGGTGATGACATCGGCGCTGCTCGCCCTCGGCGCCTGTCATGTGATCACCGCTTGCGGACTGCGACCCGCCGCGCGGGCCGGGCGGGTGGTGCTGGCCGGCGGCGGACTCTCGGCGATGCTGCTCGCCGTGTTCCCGGCGCCGAGCAGCGGTGGCTCGTTCGCCCACGGAGTGGTGGTGGCCGTGGCGTTCTCGCTGCTCGCGATCTGGCCGGTCCTGGCCGTGCGACGTGGCGAGCCCGCTCGGCGCACCGGGGCCGGGCGCCGGGCGGACGACGGCCCGCGTGCCGCGGAACCGCCGTGGGGTCTGCGGACCCGGCCGTCCACCACGGCGGCGGCGCTGATGTGGCTCGGCGGTGCCTGGTTCCTGCTCGCGCTGTTCGTACTCGACAGCGCGGGAGCGGCCGAGCGTGCCCTCACCTTCGCCCAGTCGTTCTGGCCCCTCGTCGTGGTCCTCTCCTGCGTCCGGAGCGGTGACCGACCGGAGTGACGGCAGGGTCCTGCTGGCCCGTCCCGGGCCGTCGCCCTCGATCAGGGCGGCGGTCCCGGACGCGGGGACCGGCTACGGCTTGCGGCCCACCGCCACGTAGCCCGCGCTGACGATGTCGTCCTGGCCGGGAATCGGCTCACCGAGTCCGGGATGCCAGGCTTCCGCCGCCACGATGCCGGGCTCGACGACGTCGAGGCCGTCGAAGAAGCGGGCGAACTGGTCGTGTGTGCGGGGCGCCAGGGTCAGCGTGTTGGCCTTGTACATCTCGTTGACCTTGCCGGCCTCCGCCGGGTGGAAATCGGCGGTGAGGTGCGAGATCACCACGTGGCTGCCCGGCGCGAGCACCTCGGTCAGCCGCTCCACCAGCTCGTAGGCACCGTCCTCGTCGCTCACGAAGTGCAGCAACGAGATCAATGAGAGCGCCACCGGCTGACCGAAGTCCAGGGTCTTGCCGGCGTGTTCGAGAATGGCGTCCACTTCGCGGGCGTCCGCCTGCACATAGTCGATGGCACCCTCCGGAGAACCCTTCAGCAGGGCTTCGGCATGGGCCAGGACGATGGGGTCGTTGTCGCAGTAGACCACCCGCGCGGACGGCGCAGCCTGCTGGGCCACCTGGTGCAGATTCGGTTCGGTGGGTATCCCCGTCCCGATGTCGAGGAACTGCCGGATGCCCTGGCCGGTCAGCCATCGCGTGGCGCGGTGCATGAAGGCCCGGTTCACCTTCGCCATGACGGGGACCGAGGGCTCCACGGCGAGCATCTGCCGGCCCAGGGCCTCGTCCACCGGGTAGTTGTCCTTCCCACCGAGGAACCAGTCGTACATCCGGGCGGGGTGGGGTCTGCTGGTGTCGATGCGCGGGGTGGTGGCATCGTTCTCCGGTCGGGACATGACGAACTCCTGGGTGTGCGCGGCAGCGGATGATCGGCTTGCGAACAGAATAGGGAACGTACGTGCCCACCGAGGCCCGTGTCGGCTCATGAAGGAGCCTGTGAACGAAGGTTGTCGAAGCCGGAGGGCCGGCGGCAGGGCCGCCGCCCCTCCGGTGATGTGTCCGGGTGTCAGCCCGTTCCGCAGGTGACGGTGGGCCAGGTCCAGTTGCCGTTGGCCTGGATGGTGGTGCCCCAGGTGTTGCCGTTGCCGTTGGGTGTGGCGGTGAGTGTCTGTGCGCTGGGGTAGGTGGCCGCGGTGTTCCAGGTGGAGAGGACTCTCGCGGGGGAGGGGATGTTCATGGTGACGGTCCAGTCGGCGGCGCCGGTGACCGAGACGTTGAGGTTGTAGCGGTCGCTCCACTTCTCGCCCGCGGTGACGGTGGCCGTGCAACCACCCCCACCTGCGCCGCCACCGTCGGGGGCCACCGCGCGGCCGGTCTGCGGGGAGATCATGCCGGCGCAGAGTCCTCGGCTCGCCAGACCCTGCGCGATGCGCGGCACGGCGGCGAGTGTGTTGGCCGACCAGTCGTGCATGAGGATGATCTGGCCGTCGGTGAGCCGGGCGTTCGCCTGAACGATCGCGTCGGTGCCTGCGCCGTTCCAGTCCTGTGAGTCGACGTCCCACGTGATCTGGGTGAGACCGTACCGGGCGGCGGCCGCCCGCACCGTGGCGTTGGTCTCGCCGTACGGAGGCCGGAACAGTTTGGGTGTGCCTCCGCCGCCGGCCGCGATGGCCTGCTGGGTCCGGGAGAGCTCCGACTCGACCTGCGCCTGGCTCTGCTGGGTCAGGTGCGGGTGGGTGTAGCTGTGGTTGCCGATCCACATACCCGCGTCCACCTGCGCCCGGACCAGTGCGGGGTTGGACGCGGCGTGCTGGCCCTGGTTGAACATGGTGGCCCGCAGCCCGTTCTGTCTCAGGGCGTCGAGCAGGCCGGGGGTGCTGCTCGACGGGCCGTCGTCGAAAGTGAGCCCGACGTACCCGTTGCACACGGCTGAGGTGGCGGCATGGGAGGGCGTGGTGTCGACCGCGGTGGTGACGGTCGCTGCCATCGAGGCGACGGCCAGTGCCGTGACCACGGGCCGTAGGAACTGACGTGGCGTGATACGCATGCGGGTGAGCCCTTCTCGTCCAGGCGGACATGGGGAAAAGGCCGGGTGCGGGACGGCGGCGAGCCCGGGCAGGCCGCGTGGTGCGTGTGCGTGTTTCCTCCTCGTCCTCGTGGTACCGGGTGGGGTCCGGGCAGAGCGGGACGCCGTGTGGGGGTGCGAGTGGACAGGCGTTGACCCCGACCGCGCGTCGATGTCGCTTGTCCCGGCCGGTGATTGAGGTCTGCCGACGGCGAACAGTGTTGATCTGGCCTCGATGGGTGTCAATGGTTGCGGCAGGAATTACGAAACCATCGCTTCTGGATCCTGCGACACCGTGAGGTATTACGCCAGGTCAACAGGTGTTGCATGTCGGCGTTAACGCTTCATGTGTGATGGGCATGGAAGGTCTGATCGAATCAGGAGCGTCATCCAGTTCGAAAGTTTCGATAACTTCCGGGATCCTCGTGTGCAGGGGGCTGGCCATGGAAGCGGGCGGTGGCGGTTCCCTCCGGAACCGCTACCGCCCGCGACCGACGTCGCGCCGTGTCAGCGCTTGCTCGCCTCCCTGAGCGCGATGTTGAGCTCCAGTACGTTCACCCGGGGTTCGCCCATGAATCCGAGGACGCGGCCCTCGGTGTGCTCGGCCACGAGCTTCGCGACCCGGTGGACGGGGAGGCCGTTGCGCTCGGCGACCCGGTGGACCTGGAGCTCCGCGTACGCGGGGGAGATGTGCGGGTCGAGACCCGAGCCGGATGACGTGACCGCCTCGGCGGGTACGTCCTCGGGTCGCACCGTGTGGGACGGGGTGGAGTTGTCCGCGATGACCGCGGCCTTCGCCTCGGTGACCCACGTGATCAGTTCGGCGTTGTCCGCGGAACGGTTGGTGGCACCGGAGAGGATCAGCGAGTACCGCAGATTGACGCTGTTGCCGCCCAGACCGTTCGAGGGGCGCGGCTGGAACCACTTCAGGTCCGGCTTCGCCGCCTCCTGCGGATCGTCCGGGTTCTGCTTCGGCAGGTCGTACGTCTGCCCGATCAGGGACGACCCGACCGTGCGTCCGCTTCCGTCGCCGATCTCGGAACCGTTGGCCTTTCCGCTGAAGAGCGCCTGGGCGGCGCCCGTGACGGCGAGAGGGTAGAGGACGCCGCAGATGACGCTCAGGACGAGCAGGGCGCGCAGCCCCGCCCCGAGCAGCCGAGCGGTGTTACTGAGGGAGGTGTTCATGGCTGATCAGCCGTTTCTGGTTCAGGAGAGCCCGGGAACGAGGGAGAGGAACAGGTCGATGATCTTGATGCCGACGAACGGGGCGATCAGGCCGCCGAGTCCGTAGATCCCGAGGTTGCGCCGGAGCATCCTGTCGGCGCCGGCCGGCCGGTACCGGACACCCCTGAGTGCGAGCGGTACGAGGGCGACGATGATCAGTGCGTTGAAGATGACGGCGGACAGGATCGCGGATTCCGGCGACGCGAGACCCATCACGTTGAGCTTGTCCAGGCCGGGGTAGACCACCGCGAACATGGCCGGGATGATCGCGAAGTACTTCGCCACGTCGTTGGCGATCGAGAACGTGGTCAGTGCGCCCCGGGTGATGAGGAGTTGCTTGCCGATAGCGACGATCTCGATGAGTTTGGTGGGGTCGGAGTCCAGGTCCACCATGTTCCCGGCCTCCTTGGCCGCCGAGGTGCCGGTGTTCATCGCCACACCGACATCGGCCTGCGCGAGCGCGGGGGCGTCGTTGGTGCCGTCTCCGGTCATCGCGACGAGCTTGCCGCCCGCCTGCTCCCGCTTGATGAGGGCCATCTTGTCCTCGGGGGTGGCCTCGGCGAGGTAGTCGTCGACCCCGGCCTCCTCGGCGATCGCCTTGGCGGTCAGCGGATTGTCACCCGTGATCATGACGGTCTTGATGCCCATCCGGCGCAGTTCGTCGAACCGCTCCCGCATTCCGTCCTTGACGACGTCCTTCAGGTGGATGACACCCAGGACCCGGGCCCCCTTCGCGTCCTCGACGGCGACCAGCAGCGGCGTACCGCCGGCCTCCGAGATCCGGTCGGCGAGCAGGCCGGCGTCATCGGCGACACGGCCGCCCCGCTCCCGCACCCAGGCGATGACCGAACCGGCGGCTCCCTTGCGGGTCCTCACGCCGTTCAGGTCCACTCCCGACATCCGGGTCTGAGCCGTGAAGGCGACCCACGTGGCCTGGGTGAGCTCGTCCCGGCCGCGTTCGCGCAGACCGTACTTCTCCTTCGCGAGCACCGCGATCGAGCGCCCCTCCGGGGTCTCGTCCGCCAACGACGACAGTTGTGCGGCATCGGCCAGTTCGGCCTCGGTGACACCCTCGGACGGTACGAACTCCGCGGCCTGCCGGTTTCCGAGCGTGATGGTGCCGGTCTTGTCGAGGAGGAGTGTCGAGACGTCACCCGCAGCCTCCACCGCACGCCCCGACATGGCCAGGACGTTGCGCTGGACGAGACGGTCCATCCCCGCGATGCCGATCGCGGAGAGGAGAGCGCCGATGGTCGTCGGAATCAGGCAGACCAGCAGGGCGGTGAGCACGATCATCGACTGGCCGGCGCCGGCGTACACGGCGAACGGCTGGAGGGTCACGACGGCGAGCAGGAAGACGATGGTCAGCGACGCGAGCAGGATG
Source organism: Streptomyces sp. NPDC002793 (assembly GCF_040295485.1). Lineage (NCBI taxonomy): Bacteria > Bacillati > Actinomycetota > Actinomycetes > Kitasatosporales > Streptomycetaceae > Streptomyces > Streptomyces sp. NPDC002793. The sequence continues at coordinate 13,961 of NZ_JBEOVL010000007.1, forward strand.
TTGAGCGCGATCTCGTTGGGGGTCTTCTGCCGGGCGGCTCCCTCGACCAGGGCGATCATCCGGTCGATGAAGGTCTCGCCGGGCTTGGTGGCGATCCTGACGACGATCCGGTCGGAGAGCACCTTGGTGCCACCGGTGACCGCGCTGCGGTCGCCGCCGGACTCCCTGATCACCGGGGCGGATTCACCGGTGATGGCGGACTCGTCGACGGACGCGACCCCCTCGACGACGTCGCCGTCGCCCGGGATGATGTCTCCGGCCTCGCAGACGACCAGGTCGCCGACGCGCAGGAGTGCTCCCGGCACCTCCACCTCGTCGTGGCCGTTCAGCCGACGGGCGACCGTGTCGCTCTTGGCCCTGCGCAGGGTGTCGGCCTGGGCCTTCCCTCGTCCCTCCGCGACCGCTTCGGCGAGGTTGGCGAAGACCGTGGTCAGCCACAGCCAGGCCGTGATGGCCCAGCCGAACCAGTCACCCGGATCCTGGAGTGCCAGCACGGTGGTGAACACCGAGCTGACGAACACCACGAACATGACCGGGGACTTGACCATGACCCGCGGGTCGAGTTTTCTCACCGCGTCCGGGAAGGACGTGAGCAGCTGCTTCGGGTCGAAGAGCCCACCGCCGACACGGCCTGACGCGGCGGTCGTGTCGCCGGGCGGTTCGTGCGGGGCACGGGTGGGGGTGACGGTACTCATGAGGCGAGTCCTTCGGCGAGCGGACCCAGCGCCAGGGCCGGGAAGTAGGTCAGACCGGTGATGATGAGGATCGTGCCGACGAGCAGGCCCGCGTAGAGGGGCTTGTCGGTCCGCAGGGTGCCCGTGGTGGCCGGGACGGGGCGTTGCTCGGCGAGTGAGCCGGCCAGTGCCAGGACGAACACGATCGGCAGGAACCGGCCGAGCAGCATCGCGATGCCGATGGTGGTGTTGAACCACTGCGTGTCGGCGTTCAGCCCGGCGAACGCGGAGCCGTTGTTGTTGGCGCCGGAGGTGTAGGCGTAGAGGATCTCGGAGAACCCGTGGGCACCGCTGTTCGTCATCGAGTCCGCCGGAGTGGGCAGCGCCATCGCCATCGCGGTGAAGCCGAGGACCAGTGTCGGCGTGATCAGGAGGTAGCACGCGGCGAGCTTGATCTGACGGGTGCCGATCTTCTTGCCGAGGTATTCGGGGGTACGACCGACCATGAGGCCCGCGATGAACACCGCGATGACGGCCATGACCAGCATGCCGTAGAGGCCCGATCCCACACCCCCGGGGGCGATCTCACCCAGCTGCATGCCCAGCATGGTGATGCCACCGCCCAGCCCCGTGTACGAGGAGTGGAAGGAGTTGACCGCGCCGGTCGACGTGAGCGTGGTCGCCACCGCGAAGATCGATGACCCGGCTATGCCGAAGCGGGTCTCCTTGCCCTCCATCGCCCCGCCGGCGATCTCGGGAGCAGGACCGTGGTGGGCGAACTCGGTCCACATCATCAGGGCCGTGAAGCCGATCCAGACCGTGGCCATCGTGGCGAGGATCGCGTAGCCCTGCCGCAGGTTGCCGACCATGCGGCCGAAGGTGCGGGTCAGCGCGAACGGGATCAGAAGGATCAGGAAGATCTCGAACAGGTTGGAGAAGGGGTTCGGGTTCTCGAAGGGGTGGGCGGAGTTGGCGTTGAAGTAGCCGCCGCCGTTCGTCCCCAGCTCCTTGATGACCTCCTGCGAGGCGACCGCACCGCCGTTCCACTGCTGGGTGCCGCCCGTGAACTGTCCGACCGTGTGGATGCCGGAGAAGTTCTGGATGACACCGCACGCCACCAGCACGAGCGCGCCGATCACCGCCATCGGCAGCAGGATGCGCAGGGTGCCGCGTACCAGGTCCGCCCAGAAGTTGCCGAGCTCGCCGGTGCGGGCACGCGAGAAGCCGCGTACGAGGGCCACGGCCACGGCCATGCCGACGGCGGCCGAGACGAAGTTCTGCACCGCGAGGCCGCCGGTCTGCACGACGTGCCCCATGGCCTGTTCGCCGTAGTACGACTGCCAGTTGGTGTTCGCCACGAAGGACGCGGCGGTGTTGAAGGCCTGGTCCGGGTCGATCGACACGAAGCCGAGAGAACCGGGCAGGACCCCCTGCAGGCGCTGGAGCGCATAAAGGAAGAGAACGCTCACCGCGGAAAAGGCGAGTACGCCGCGGAGATAGGCGGGCCAGTGCATCGAGGCCGACGGATTGGCTCCGATGGCACGGTAAATCCACTTCTCCGGCCGGTAATGCTTTTCCGAGGAGTAGACCCGGGCCATGTAGTCACCGAGCGGACGGTATGCCAGGGCCAGCGCGGAAATCAGCGCGAGGAACTGGAGCACACCAGCTGTTACGGGGCTCATATCGGGCTCAGAACCTCTCCGGGTACACGAGCGCGAGCACGAGGTAGACCAGCAGGGAGACGGCCACGACCAGGCCGGCGATGGTTTCGGCGGTCACAGCTTCGTCACCCCCCTTGCGATGAGAGCCACCAGCGCGAAAACCGCGATCGTGATGACGACGAAGGCCAGATCGGCCATCGTGAGCTCCTGTAGGAAGTGAACGAGTGGAATCAGCCGGTGCGGCCGATCAAAAGCAAACCCCAGGAACAGTCGCGTGGTGAGCGCCTTTGACGGGCTCCATACGAGCCCCGCTGATTCCTTGACGCGGTCCGTACGCGGAGACGCCGGATTTCCGGGTGGCCGCGGGCCTCATGGAGATCGAGCCGGTCACGGTCACGGTATCGGGGGCGGGCGGGTTTGCCGGGCTCCGGGCCGTGCCCCGCGGGGCACGCCGGGGACTCCGGACGCGCTCAGGCTCCCGGGCTGTCGCCCTCTTAGGGGTACCAGCCATTTGCCTAAGCCTCCTAGGAAACCGCATAATCGAACCCGACGATCAGGAGGGTGGCCATGGCAAGAGCAGGACTGTCAGCAGAACGCCTCACGCGGGCCGGGGCCGATCTGGCCGACGAGGTCGGCTTCGACAAGGTGACCGTCGCGGCACTCGCCCGGCAGTTCGGCGTCAAGGACGCGAGTCTCTACTCGCATCTGAAGAACTCCCAGGACCTCAGGACGAGGATCGCCCTGCTGGCCCTGTCCGAACTCGCCGACCGCGTCGCCGCGGCTCTGGCCGGGCGAGCCGGAAAGGACGCGCTCGAGGCGTTCGCGAACGCCTACCGCGACTACGCGCGGGAACATCCGGGCCGTTACGCCGCGGCACAGCTCAGGCTCGACCCGGAAGCGGCCGCTGCCAGCGCCGGCGTCAGGCACGCCCAGATGACACGGGCGATCCTGCGCGGCTACGACCTGACGGAGCCGGACCAGACGCACGCGGTCCGGCTGCTGGGCAGCGTATTCCACGGCTACATCAGCCTGGAGTCCGGCGGAAGCTTCAGTCACAGCGCCCCCGGCACGCAGGAGACCTGGTCACGGGTCCTGGACGCACTCGACGCACTGCTGCGGAACTGGCCCGCATCCTGATCCCGCCCGGCATCTCCTATCGACCGGTCACACACCCCCGGAAGGCGGCACGAATGAGCACCCGGCCCCAGCTGATGGACACCCCCCTCACCGAAGACCTCCTGCGTGGCGCCCTGGAGCTGGAGCGCACCGGGCGAGGCCTGCTGCCGCACCGGCTGCCCGCCCGCGCCCGCGCACAGAACACCGACGACCGGCTCGCCATGGCAGAGGTCCAGCCCTCCGGCGTACGGATCGTCATGCGCACGCGGGCTACCGTCGTGGAACTGGACACCCTGCCCACCAAGCGGGTGTACGTGGGTGCCCCGCCCAGGCCGGAAGGGATCTACGACCTGCTCGTCGACGGCCGCCCGGCGGGCCGGGCCGGCGCGGCCGGTGGCAACACCCTGACCATCGACCTGGCCACCGGATCGGCGGACGTCCGGCCGGGGCAGGTGAGTACCCTCCGCTTCGGTGGTCTGTCCGCCGCGTCGAAGGTTGTGGAGATCTGGCTGCCGCACAACGAGACCACCGAACTGATCGCTCTGCGCACCGATGCCCCCGTGGAGCCGGTGCCGGACCGGGGCCGCGCGGTGTGGCTGCACCACGGAAGTTCGATCAGCCACGGGTCCGACGCCGCGAGCCCCACCACCACCTGGCCCGCGCTGGCGGCGGCCCTCGGTGGCGTGGAGCTGGTCAACCTCGGGTTCGCCGGCAGCGCTCTGCTCGACCCGTTCACCGCCCGCACCCTCCGCGACACCCCCGCCGACCGGATCAGCGTCAAGCTCGGAATCAACCTGGTCAACACCGATCTGATGCGGATGCGCGCCTTCACACCGGCCGTCCACGGCTTCCTCGACACGATCCGTGAAGGCCACCCCACCACTCCGCTGATGGTCGTCTCGCCCATCCTGTGCCCCATCCACGAGGACACGCCCGGACCCAGCGCACCCGACCTCGGCGCACTGGGCGAGGGCAAGCTGATGTTCCGTGCCGGAGGGGACCCCGCGGAAACAGCTGCCGGAAAGCTCACCCTGACCACCATCAGGGCCGAACTCGCCCGTGTCGTGGCGCAGAGGGCGGCCGAGGACCCGAACCTGCACTACCTCGACGGCCGCGGACTGTACGGCGAGGAGGATGCCGCCGAACTGCCGCTCCCCGACTCCTTGCACCCCGACGCCGCCACACACCGGCGCATGGGCGAACGCTTCGCGGAGCTGGCCTTCCGTGCGGGCGGCCCGCTCGCGGTCGAGGCCGTCTGACACACACGAGCGGGCACGGACCTCCGGCGCCCTTCCACGCCGGCTCCGGGACGGATACCCTCCTGTGCGGCGAGTGACCGACGAGGAGTTGAGGGCATGCCCGGTCGTCCGAGCGCGCGTTGACGTCGTAGGCCGTGAGCGGCCCGTCATCGCGTGCTGCCCCTGACATGCGGCACAGCGAGCCCTCCCCGACCCCCTGGACTGCCGGCGTCCGTTACCGCGCGCCGGGTGGCGGGCCTGTATCCCCGCGCTCCCGAGGGGCACCGTGCCGTCCACTTCCTCCGCTTCGTCTTCTTCCTCCGCGTCCGGTTCCGATGGCCCGGTCCCACTGAGGCGTCTGTCGTCCGACCGTGACTTCCGCAGGCTCTGGGTGGGCCAGACGGCCTCCCAGCTCGGTGAACACACGGGACTCGTGGTCCTGCCGCTGTTCGCTGTGCTGACCCTCGACGCGAGCGCCGGGCAGGCCGGCGCCCTCCGCGCGGCGGGGCAGGTGCCCGTGCTCCTGCTCGCGCTCCTCGCCGGGGCGTGGGTGGACAGCCGACGGACCCTCACGGTGATGGTACTGACCGACATCGGTCGGGCCCTGGTACTGGCGGCCGCTGCCGTGGCCGGGTTCCTGGGCACGCTCGGACTGCCGGCCCTGTTCGTCGTCGTCTTCCTCGCCGGTGCCCTGTCCGTCTTCTTCGACGTGGCGTACCAGGCCGCACTCGTGCGTCTGGTGGACCGCGATCAGCTGCTGCGCGGCAACAGCGCGCTCGAGGGCAGCCGGTCGGCCGCCCAGTTCGGCGGCCCCGCCCTGGGCGGCGCGCTGGTCTCGTTCCTTTCGGCGTCGGCCGGTGCGGCGACGAGCGCCGCGTTCTTCGCCCTGTCCTTCCTGTCGATCAGGCGGATCCGCCGCCGCGAGCCGGTCCCCGGGAGCCAGGAACGCCCCCCTCGCGTCCTGCGGCGGATCAAGGAGGGCCTCGGTTTCGTGGCGGGAGACGCCGCGCTGCGGGCCGTGAGCCTGGCCTCGGCGGCCTTCCAGCTCTTCCTCGCCGCCACGATGACCGTGTATCTGCTCTTCCTGCCCCGGGAACTGCATCTGTCCGGCGCCGCCATCGGGCTGGCGCTCGCCGCGACGGGGCCGGGTGCGCTCCTGGGCTCGTTCCTCGCCGCGCGGCTCCCGGGCCGTCTGGGATACGGCCCGGTGCTCGTGTGTGCGGCAGGGGCCGGCGACGCCGTGATGCTGTGCGTGCCCGCGCTGCACGGATCACCGACCGTGACGGTCCCTGCCCTCATGGCGGTCAATTTCGTGTTCGGGGCCTTCGGTCAATTGGTCAACGTCATGCTCATGGCCGTCCGGCAGGCCGTCACACCGCACGGGATGCAGGGCCGGGCGGCAGCGACGATCAACTTCGCCGGGCTGGGACTCGCCCCGTGCGGATCCCTGCTCGGCGGCTGGCTCGCGCAGGGGTGGGGGCTGCGTACCGGACTCCTGGTGGCGGGCGCGGGCATGCTGGTGTCCCCGGTGGTGCTGGCGCTCTCTCCGCTCGCCCGCATGGGGCGGGCCCTGCCCGTACCGGATACCGGAGCTGAGCCAAACGGCTGCGACGGGGCGGGGGCGGTTGAGAGAGGGGGCACACCCGGGCATTCTTGAACAAAGGTCGCGTATGTGTGTTCGTGGGCGGCCTGCCGAGGCGGTGAGGACGAGTGATGGGCCCATGAGCATGGACGAGCCGGGCCGTGCGGATCCGCCTGCGGGCAGCGGCGAGTCCTCGCCGTCGGGTGCGGGTGACGGACGGCCCGCCCCCGCGGCACTGCCCGATGAACTGCGCCGCCAGATCCTGGAACAGCTACCGGTGCCGGTGGCCTACTTCGGCAGGGACCAGCTGCTCGCCATGGTCAACAGGGCGGCGGCCGATTCGGTCAGCAAGCCCGAGGGGGCGATCCTGGGGCTGCGGCCCGGAGAGATCGAGCCCGGACTGTTCCTGGAGGGCGGGGAAGGCCTTGCCGAAGCCATCGGACGGGTGCTGCGGACGGGGGACGGTGAGCCTTACGAGACGCACCTCATGATGTCGGGCAGCGAGCACATCTGGCAGGCGGCGATGACGCCGGTGCGGGATGCCTCCGGCGCGGTGCAGGGAGTGGCCGTCGTGACGCTCGACACGACGGACCAGTTCTGGGCGCGCCAGCGCCTGAACATGCTGAACAAGGCCAGCCTGCGCATCGGCAGCACTCTCGACGTGGGCCGCACCGCCGAGGAGCTGGCGGAGCTCGGCATCGAGGGCTTCGCCGACTTCGTGACCGTCGACCTGCTCGCCGAGGTGATGGCGGGTGACGAGGCGCGCTCCGTGCTGCACCGGGACAGGATCTCGTTCCACCGGGCGGCCCAGCGCTCGGTGCTCGAAGGCTGCCCCGAATCGGTCGTCCCGCTCGGAGAGATCCATGAATACGACCGGGACTCCGTGGTGGGCCGCGCTCTGATCGCCGGAGAGCCGTCGCGCCACACGGTCGACGAAGAGGCTCTGCAGCGGTGGACGGCGGAGAAGCCGGAGCGAGGGCGGTACATGCGGGAGAACAAGGTCCATTCGGTGCTCGTCATCCCGCTGCAGGCACGAGGCATCACCCTCGGTATCGTGATCTTCTCCCGCCACCGGGCCACCAAGGGATTCGGCAGGGCGGATCTGCAGCTCGCCGCCGAGCTGGTCTCGCGAGCCGCGGTCTGCGTGGACAACGCCCGGCGTTACACCCGTGAACGGGCCACGGCACTCGCACTCCAGCGCAGCCTGCTGCCCCGTCGGGCCGCCCGCCAGCAGGCGGTCGAGGTCACCGCGCGCTACCTCCCGAACACCAACGGCGCCGGCATCGGAGGGGACTGGTTCGACGTCATCCCGCTGTCCGGCGCCCGGGTCGCCCTGGTCGTCGGAGACGTCGTCGGCCACGGCCTGCACGCCTCGGCCACCATGGGCAGGCTCCGCACCGCCGTACGGACCCTCGCCGATGTCGACCTCGCCCCCGAAGAGCTGCTCACACAGCTCGACGATCTGGTGCTGACCCTGGACCGTGAGGAGCCGGCGGACAGCGGCGTGGGCACGACGGTCGCCGGTGCCACCTGCCTCTACGCCGTGTACGACCCGGCGGCCGGATGCTGCACGATGGCCAGGGCCGGCCACCCCCCGCCGATGCTGGTCCTCCCCGACGGCACCGTCGAACAACTGGCACTGCCCGCCGGGCCGCCTCTCGGCGTGGGAGGCCTGACCTTCCAAGCGGCTGAGTTCGAGCTGCCCGAGGGCAGCCGGCTGGCCCTGTACACGGACGGTCTGATCGAGGCGCCCGGCAGGGACGTCGACGCCGCACTGGCCGAGCTGCGTGAGCTGCTCGGCCGGCCCACCGACTCCCTCGAAGAGACCTGCGACACCGTCATGGACGCGCTCGTTCCCGAGCAGCCGGACGACGACGTCGCCCTGCTGCTGGCCCGAACCCGGCGACTGGACGCGGAACACTACGCCTCGTGGGACCTGGCAGCGGACCCGGCCGTGGTGGCGACCGCCCGAAAACGCGCCTCCGCGCAGCTGCTGGAGTGGGGGCTGGGCGAGGCCGTGTTCACCACCGAGCTGGTCGTCAGCGAGCTGGTCACCAACGCCATCCGTTACGGCGGTGATCCGATCAGGCTCCGCCTCATCCTGGACACCGCACTCATCTGCGAGGTCTTCGACGGCAGCAGCACCGCCCCCCACCTCCGCCGTGCCCGGATCTACGACGAAGGCGGAAGGGGCCTTCTGCTCGTCGCGAGCCTCACCGAGCGCTGGGGCACCCGCTACACCGGCACGGGCAAGACCATCTGGGCCGAACAGCCGCTGCCGGAAGCGGACGAGTCGAACCTGGTGTGAGCTCGTTCCCGCCTGACAGCCGCGAGGCTGTCGCGGCAGCCGCAGGGCACGCAGCCTGACCGCGCGTCGATCCCGGCCGCGGTCGACGGTTCCGTACAACGCGCCGTGGCCGTGGCGCTGTTCAGGCACCGGCGTCAACCGATGAAGTGATCATGGGGCCGTGGGCGGTCCGGGTCACTACGCTGAGCGCCTTCAGGCCCTGGGAGGTTCGGTTGGTGCGGCGGAGCGCGCTCGGGCAGGACTTCCGGCGGTTGTGGGGCGCCTACGCGGTCAGTGCGGCAGGCAGTGCCGTCGGCATGGGGGCGTTGCCGCTGATCGCCCTCCTGGTGCTGGATTCCTCCGCGTTCCAGGTCTCTCTGCTGGCCGCGTTGTCCGCTGTGGCCAGCGGGGTGATCGCCCTTCCGCTCGGTGTGCGCATCGAGCACCGGTACAAGCGGCCGGTCATGATCGCCGCTGATCTGGCCCGCTGCGCGGTGCTGGCGAGCATTCCGGTCGCCATGGCTCTCGACAGGCTCACCTTCACCCAGCTGTGTGCGGTCGGTATTCTCCAGACAGCGGCGTCAGTCGCGTTCGACGCGGCGAGTGGGGCGCACCTGAAGGCACTTGTCCTGCCCGAGCACCGTCTTCGTGCCAACAGCCTTTTCGAGACGACCAACTGGATCAGCGTCAGTGCCGGCCCGCCGGTCGGCGGGCTCCTGATCGCGGCAATGGGCGCGGCCGCCACGATGGTCGTCGACGCGCTGTCCTTCCTCGGATCGGCCCTGGGTATCCGTCGCATCCGGCAGCCTGAACCCGTCCCGCCTGCGCGCGCCGCCACCTCTCACCCGGGCCGCGACATCGCTGCCGGCTGGCAGTACCTCCTGCGGCACCCAGGACTGCGGCCGTTGTTCTTCAACGCGCTGCTCTGCGGCGGCTCCGTCATGATGGCCTCACCGCTGATGGCCGTCCTCATGCTGGACGACCTCGGTCTGGCACCGTGGCAGTACGGACTCGCCCTGGGACTGCCGTGCCTGGGCGGCGTGCTGGGATCACGACTGACCCCGCTGCTCACCCGGCGATTCGGACAGCGTCGCATTCTGCTGCTGTCCGGTGTCGCGCGCACGCTCTGGACGGTCCTGCTGCCTCTGATGCCCTCCGACGCCCTCGGCGTGTTCGTCGTCGTGGCCGCCGACTTCGGCCTGCTCTTCTCGGCCGGGATCTTCAACCCGTCGTTCACGACGTACCGCATGGCTGCCACACCGGACACTCTCATGTCCAGGGTCGGCACCTCCTGGTCCGTCGGCTCGAAGGCATGCCAGGCCGCCTTCATGATCGCCGGTGGCCTCGTCGCCGCCGCAGCGGGGGTACGTGGCGCCCTGCTCATCGCCGGCCTGTTGTGCATGGCGAGCGCGCTGCTCCTGCCATGGCGAAAGGTGCGCCTTCCGGCCGGGCACCTGCCGGCGTCCGCGACGGAAGCGGTTCCGTCCCTGGCCACGGACAGTCCCTCCGCGTAGCGGTTCCCGTCAGGGGTGGGGCAGCGGGAGGTCAAGGCGGAAGGGGCACCGGCCGAAGACTCAGGTATGTCACACGCACACACACGAAGGACCGTCCTGGCGAGCGGTGCCCTGCTGGGCGCGGGTGCCCTGCTCGGCGCCGCCGGCCCCGCCCGTGCCACCGGGCAGGCCATCACCGAACGACGACTCGACGAACGACTGGTCGAACTCACCCTTGACTCACCGGCCCTGGGCGCGCGGAGCACCGTGGCCCTGCTGACACCGCGGGGCTGGGACCGGCGCCGTCCCGGTGACCGCTGGCCCACGCTCTACCTGCTGGCCGGCGGGGACGGCGATCACACGACCTGGACGAACTTGTTCAAGGTGCAGGAACTCGCCGAGCTGCGTGATGTCCTGGTGGTCATGCCGGCCATGCCGCTGTTCGGCTTCTGGACCGACTGGTGGAACCACGGAGAGGCGGGCGCACCCCGAGTCCGTACGTATTTCCTCCGTGAAGTCGTGCCCCTGGTGGAGCGGGACTACGGCGCGGGGCCGAACAGGGCCGCCGCGGGGGAGTCACAGGGAGGGTTCGGTGCCCTCGGGCTCGCGGCGCGGGTCACGGGGCTGTTCGGTGCCGTCGCCGCTTTCGGGGCGCCCGTGCATCCGGTCCGGCATCCGGAGATGTGGCTCTCCGGGGCGAAGTTCGTCGGAGTGGACGGCTACGCGATCTTCGGCGACCCGTGGAAGCAGTGGAGGACGTGGATCGACTGGGACCCGTATCACCATGCAGCGGGACTGCGCCGCACCCCCGTCTATCTGGCCTCAGGCGACGGGAAGCCCGGCCCGCTCGACGGTGACGAACCCGACCCCCACATCCCCGGCACCGAGAAGTGGGTGGCGCTCGCCGACGACGGTGTCACGTCCGTCACCGAAGCCGTCTGCGGCGAGGAGACGCGCATGCTCGACGCCCGCCTCACCTCCCTGGGCGCACCCGTGACCACCCATCTCTACCCGGGCGGTCACAGCGGAACCTACGGATACAGGGAACTGCGCCTCGCCCTGCCGATGCTGACGGCGGCCCTGCGCCGGTGACCGTCCGGGGCCGGCGGCTCCCCGCTGCTGCCTCGCGGCACAGGGAACCGCCGCCCGGACGGATCAGACCGCCGGAGCCGGGTAGGTCGGGTACTCGACGCCGGAGACGTGCTGGACGACCCGGACGACCTGTGAGGAGTAGCCGAACTCGTTGTCGTACCAGAGGTAGAGGATGGCGTTGTCGCCCTCGACCTTGGTGGCGCCCGCGTCGACGATCGAGGCGTGGCGCGAACCGATGAAGTCGCTCGAGACCGCGTCGGGGGCGGTGATGAAGTCGATCTGGCGCCTGAGCGGTGAGGTCAGTGACACGTTGCGGAGGTGGTCGAGGACTTCCTCCCTGCTGGTGCCGCGCCCGAGCTGCAGGTTGAGGATCGCGATGGAGACATCCGGCACCGGTACGCGGATGGAGCTTCCGGTGATCTTCGCCTGGAGGTCTGGCAGCGCCTTGGTGACGGCGGAGGCGGCGCCCGTCTCGGTGATGACCATGTTGAGCGGCGCCGAGCGTCCCCGGCGGTCCGAGTTGTGGTAATTGTCCAGCAGGTTCTGGTCGTTGGTGAACGAGTGGACGGTCTCCACGTGACCGCGCAGCACGCCGTACTCGTCCGCCATCGCCTTCAGCGGCGGGACGATCGCGTTGGTGGTGCAGGAGGCGCAGGAGATGATCTGCTCGTCCGGCTTGATCGTGTCGTGGTTGACGCCGTGCACGATGTTGGGGACGTCACCCTTGCCGGGGGCGGTCAGGACGACCTTCTCGATGCCGGGGCGGAGGTGCCTGGACAGGCCCTCGCGGTCGCGCCAGCGACCCGTGTTGTCGATGAGGATGGCGTCCTTGATGCCGTGCGCCGTGTAGTCCACCGACGTCGGGTCGTCGGAGTAGATCACCTGGATCTCGTTGCCGTTGGCGATGATCCTGCTGTTCGCCTCGTCGACGGTGATGGTGCCCTGGAACTGGCCGTGGATGGAGTCGCGGCGCAGCAGCGAGGCGCGCTTCACGAGGTCCTGGCCGGCGCCCTGGCGTACGACGATGGCGCGCAGCCGCAGTCCGTTGCCCGAGCCCGTCTTCTCGATGAGCAGGCGGGCCAGGAGGCGGCCGATGCGGCCGAAGCCGTAGAGGACCACGTCGCGCGCCTCGCGGCGCTCCGTCTTGTTGGCGCCCGTCGCCCCCGCCACGGCTTCGGCGGTGAAGTCGTCCACCGAGAGGCCGCGGTCGTCGGTCCGGTACGTCGCCGCGAGCATGCCGATGTCGATCTGTGCCGGACCCAGGTCGAGCGCGGTGAGGGCGTCCAGGAACGGCAGCGTCTCGGTGACCGAGAGCTCCTCGCCGGCGATCTGCCGGGCGAAACGGTGGGTCTTGAGGATGCTGACCACCGACTTGTTCACCAGGGAGCGGCTGTGGAGCAGGATCGTGACGTCCCGCTCCCGGTGCAGCTTCCCGATGATCGGGATCATCGACTCCGCGATCTCCTCGCGGGTCTTCCAATTGGTGAACGAGTCCTCGGTGGCAGTCACAAGTCCATCTTTCGAGCTAGGCGGTGCTCATATGTTAACCGTACTCGATTTTGATCATGCAATCGGTGCGGTGTCCCGAGACCGATCCACCGAGCGCCGCGGCGTCGAGGATCGAGATCTCCAGCTTGCGCAGCAGCCGTGCGAGCTGCCGGCGCACGGAGGGGGAGAGCCCTCCGAGCATCCGGTTCTCGTTGTCCAGGTGTTCGGCGAACGCCGTGTCCACCGTGGCCAGCCCCTTCTCCGTAGAGGAAGAACGTCGTGCACGAGGCGAACAGGGCGACCTGGACGCGTGGGCTCAACGCCCGCCAGGTCCACGCCGCCGACGGCAGCCCGTGGACCGAGGAATCCTTCCGCGCCGAGATGAACCGACTGGGAGCCTGACCATGACGCTGTCTTCCTCGGCCTCCGCCGACCACATCTACGCCACCGGTCTGCGCAACCAGTGGCACCCGGTCGTCCCTTCCCACTTCGTGGCCCCGGGCGCGATGCGCAAGGTGACCGCGCTCGGCGAGGAGTGGCTGCTGTTCCGGCGCTCCGACGGCGCCCTGTCCATGCTGGCCGACCGCTGCCCGCACCGCGGCGCCCCGCTGTCGCTCGGCAAGCACCTCGGGGACCGTGTCGCCTGCTGGTACCACGGCGTGGAGGTCGATCCCGACGGCACCGTCTCCGCCGTCCCCGGCCTGCCGGGCTGCAGCCTGGAGGGCAAGAAGCTGGTGACCTCGCTGCCGGTACGTGAGGTCGCGGGCGCGATCCTCGCCTACTTCGGTGACGAGGAGCACCCCGAGCCCGTCGAGCTGACCCTTCCGGAGCCGCTGACCGACCCCGGCGTGGACGCCTTCCTCTGTTACGCGGAGTGGGACGCGCCGTGGCGGTACGCGGTGGAGAACCTGCTCGACCCGATGCACGGCGCGTTCCTCCACCACGATTCACACACCATGTTCGACGGTGACACGACGGCCAAGTTCCGCATCCGGGAGACCGCGCGCGGCTACTTCTTCGAGAAGACCGACCAGCGTGGCGTCAACTTCGACTGGGTGGAACTCTGCCGGACCGGGGTGGACTGGGTCGACCTCTCCATCCCGTACCCGCCGTCGGCCGGCCCCGGGGGGCCGTTCGGTATCGTCGGCATGGTCCGTCCGGTGGACGAGAGGCGCAGCGGCGTCTTCTTCTGGCGCTACCGCCGCGTCGAGGGCTGGCAGCGCGCGTCGTGGCGCTTCCTGTACCGGACGCTGATCGAGCAGCGGCACTGGGACGTCCTCGAACAGGACCGCGTCATGCTGGAGGCCATGCCCGCCGATGCCGACCCGCGGGAGAATTTCTACCAGCACGACCTGGGCGTGGTGCGGCTGCGCCGGCTCTACCGCGCCGAGGCCGAGGCCCAGTCCACGTCGGGGGTCTGACAGGGGCGTTCATTCCCCGTGGACCGTGCCGGCCGGACCGTCGTCCGCCCGCTCCCGTTCGAGGTGGGCGTGGACGCGGCGCAGCAGGGAGGCGAACCGGTCACGCTCCGCCTGGGACAGCGGGGTGAGGAGACCGGCCTCGGCGGCGGACACGGCGGAGTCGAGCCGGGCCAGGGTCAGCCCGCCCGCGGGTGTCAGGGCGACCTCGATCCGGCGGCGGTCCAGGGGGTCGCGGGCGCATTCCACGTAGCCGGCCGTGTCCAGGTCGGTGACGGTCCTGGTCAGATCGCTCTGGTTCATGTCGAGTCGTGCCGCGAGGTCCCCCTTGGACAGGGGGCCTGCCTCGTCCAGCATGGCCAGGACGGTCAGGTGCCACATCCGTAGTCCGTGAGGACTCAGCGTGTCCGTGAGCGCGCGGCGTGCGGCCTTGCCCGTCGCGTACACGAGGTAGGCGTTGAGGCCCAGCACGCGCGACGGCGTCGCGCCCCCGGCCCGGGGGGCGCGATCCGTGACCGGGGGGCTCGGCTGTCGCATGGTTCTTCCTTGACGTGACGAGGCGGGAGACCGGAAGGTCAGGGCCGGCCGGTGAGGTAGCCGCCCATCGAGGTGAAGTACTCGGTGGCGGGCATCTCCTCGCCCTCCTCCGTACGCACCCGGGTGATGGCCAGGCCGCGGTTGCGGCCCGTCCTGGCGTCCGCCCCGGCGACGATCACCACACCGTCACCCTCGCGGTAGAAGATCCGGCCCGGGGTGCCGCCGTAGCGCCCTTCCGACACCACCGCCGTCACGATCTCCAGACGCTTGCCCCTGTGGTGGGTGAACGCGCTGGGGTAGGGGGCGGACTGGGCGCGCACGAGACGCTCCAGGTCCTCGGCCGGCCAGTTCCAGTCGACGCGGATGTCCTCCTCCGCCCGCTTGTGGAAGAAGGTGGCCAGGGACCGGTCCTGCGCGGTGAAGTCCGTACGCCCCGAGGCGATGAGCTCCAGGGCGTCCGTGACGACGGGGGCGATGAGGTCGACGGTCTTGTGGAACAGGTCCGTGGCCGTGTCGGCGGGACCGACCTCCACGGCGCGCTGCACCACGATGTCGCCGGCGTCGAGTTCGGCGTCCATCAGGTGCGCGGTCACGCCCACTTCGCGCTCCCCGTTGATCAGTGCCCAGATCAGCGGCGAGAAGCCCGCGTACTTCGGCAGCAGCGAATCGTGCACGTTCAGCGTGCCGTGCCGGGGGAGCCCGTAGATGTGCGGGGGAATCCACGTACGCCAGTTGTTGGCCACGATGATGTCCGGATCCACCTCCTTGAGGCGGGCGAGCAGCTCCTCGTCGTCGGGCCGGCTGCGGATGAGGACGGGCACGCCGTTCTCCTCGGCGAGGTCGGCGACCGAGTCGCTCCAGATCTTCTCGTAGGCGTGCTCACTCCTGGGGTGCGTCACCACCGTCACCACGTCATGGCCGGCGTCCAGGAGAGCCCGCAGGGTCCGGTGTCCCCACGTCTGATAGCCGAACATGACAACCCGCATGAATTTCTCCTCGGAACGACGATGGGTGATACTTAGTAAAGCAAGCCTAACCTAAGCGTGCAATCCCTATGGCGCAAGCGCGAGTTGACGTGCCCTCGCGCGAGAGCTGCCCGTTTTGCCCGGTCGACAGCGTGTCATGATGAGGTTAGCTTTACCTAAGTTGCTATGCGGCTGCCGCTCCGGCGGTATGCCCTGTTGCTGTCCCCACGTCCGCCAAGCGGCTGCCCCCGCACGATGGGAGTCCCATGTCACAGCCTTCACCCGACGACGCACCACTGGTTCATGACCTCATAGGGATCGGCTTCGGGCCGTCCAACGTGGCCATGGCCATCGCGCTCACCGAGCGCAACTCGCGCGTCGGCAGGCAGCAGGCCGTCACCGCTCACTTCTTCGAGAAGCAGCCGCGATTCGGCTGGCACCGAGGGATGCTGATCGACGACGCCACGATGCAGGTGTCCTTCCTCAAGGACCTGGTGACACTGCGGAACCCGTCGAGCGAGTACAGCTTCCTCTGCTACCTGCAGAGCCAGGGGCGCCTGATCGACTTCGTCAACGGCAAGAGCCTGTTCCCGCTGCGGGTCGAGTTCCACGACTACTTCGAATGGGCCGCCGCCAAGGTGGACGACATGGTGTCCTACGGGCACGAGGTCATCTCCGTCCGGCCCGTCGTGTGTGACGGTGTCGTGGAATACGTGGACGTGACCTCGCGATCGGGATCGGAGGTCGTGGTCCACCGGGCGCGCAACCTCGTCATCGGTACGGGCCTGCGGCCCCAGATGCCCGACGGCGTCAAGCGGACGGACCGGATCTGGCACACCTCCGATCTGCTGACAAGGGTGGACGGCCTGGACGAGGCGGGGGCCCCGACCCGCTTCGTCGTGGTCGGTGCCGGTCAGAGCGCCGCGGAGAACGTGGCGTACCTGCACCGGCGTTTCCCCGACGCCGAGGTCTGCGCGGTCTTCTCCCGCTACGGTTACAGCCCCGCCGACGACAGCGGTTTCGCCAACCGCATCTTCGACCCGGGCGCGGTCGACGAGTACTTCACCGCCCCGGACGAGACCAAGCGCAGGTTGATGGACTACCACGGCAACACCAACTACGCCGTGGTGGACATCGATCTGATCGACGACCTCTACCGCACGGCGTACCAGGAGAAGGTGCTCGGCAGGGAGCGGCTGCGGTTCCTCAACGTCTCCCGAGTGGTCGACGCCGTCGAGACGCCGGACACGGTCAGCACCACGGTCGAGTCGCTGGTCACGGGGGAGCGGACCACGCTGGACGCCGATGTGGTCGTCTATGCGACCGGCTACCGGCCGGCCGACTCCCTCGGCCTCCTCGGCGAGATCGGGGAGCACTGCCTGCTCGACGAGCAGGGGCGTGTCCGCGTCGAACGCGACTACCGCGTGGCGACCGATCCCGGCCTGCGGTGCGGCGTCTATCTCCAGGGCGGCACCGAGCACACCCACGGCATCACGTCGTCCCTGCTGTCGAACACCGCGATCAGGGTCGGCGAGATCCTCGACTCGATTGTGGAGCGCGGACCGAAGGACGCGTCCGGGCCGGCTCACGACGCCGTCGGCGAGGTCAGCACACCTCTCTGAGTGGCGCGGCCCGGCCCGCTGACGCCGCCGCCGGCGGGCCGGGTAGAGGGGTCAGCCGGGAATCCGTCGCCGGCCGCCCCTGGCCGCCGCCACCAGCTCGGGAAGGGTAGCCAGCTTGACCCGGGGGCGGCCGGCACGGCGCCCCAGGGCCAGTTCGGCACGCTCGATCTCCGCCAGGCCGCGGGCGTCCACGGTCTGCGGGTTCCGGCGCCGCACGAGCCGCTGGAACGCCTTGGCCCCGTGCTCCGGCGCGGGCAGCGTGCCGCCGACGGCGTCGTCCAGCAGCGTGCCGACGGTCTCGGCGGCGCAGGTCCGGTTGGCCCCGATGCCACCCGAGGGGCCGCGCTTGATCCACCCCACGACGTACGTCCCGGGCAGGCCCGCCACCCGGCCGCCCTCGTGCGGAACGGTGCCCGTCGCCTCGTCGAACGGCAGCCCGTCGACCGGTAGTCCGCGCCGGCCGACGGCCCGGAGCAGCAGCCCGGCCGGGATCTCCCGGCCGTCCGTGCTCCCCGCGCCGTCCGTGACCCGTACGGCGGCGAGGGCGCCGCCGGTGCCGTCGCCGATTGCCTCCACCGGCGCGGAGTGGAAGCGGAACACGATGCGGCGTCCCGTCGGCGGCGGGCAGGACCAGTCCACCGGTTCCCGGGCGACGCCCCGCAGCAGCGCGGCCCTGTCGCCCGGGCCCGCCGCGTCGATCGATGCCCCGGTCCGGGGGTCGTGGTCGTCGACGACCAACTCCACACCGGCCAGGTGTTTCAGCGCGAGCAGCTCGGACCGGGTGTACGCCGCGTCCTCGGGCCCCCGCCGCCCGAGCAGCACCACCTCGCGTACCGACCCGGCGCGCAGCGCCTCCAGAGCGTGGCCGGCGATGTCGCCGGTGGTCAGGTCGTCGGGGTCCGAGACCAGGATCCGTGCCGCGTCGAGGGCGACGTTGCCGTTGCCGACCACGACGACCCGCTCCGACGACACGTCCACGGCGTCCTGGGCGACCTCGGGGTGGGCGTTGTACCAGGAGACGAACGTCGTCGCGCAGATGCTGCCCGGCAGGTCCTCGCCGGGAATCCCCAGTCGGCGTCCGGCCGAGGCGCCGACGGCGTAGATCACCGCGTCATGATGCGCGGCGAGCTCCTCCGGAGTGATGTCCCGTCCCACCTCCAGACCGAGGTGCATGCGCACCCTCGGGTGGGTGTGGAACCTGGCGAAGGTGTCGCCGGCCTTCTTGGTCGAGAGGTGATCGGGCGCCACGCCGTAGCGGATGAGCCCGCCCGCGACGGGCAGCCGGTCGATCAGGGTCACCTCGGCGCCCGTGTGCAGCAGCAGATCCTCGGCGGCGTACATGCCCGCCGGTCCGGTGCCGACGACCGCGACCCGGATCGGCGCGAAGTCCGACGGAAGGCTGCGCCTGAAGGAGGGCTCACCCCACACGTGGAAGTTCGGCCCCTCCGGGGGTTCCTGCCCTGTTGCCCTGTCGGCGAAGTACGCCGCGTTGAGCGGACCGTACTCCTGCTGTCCGGCAGGGATGCGGTCGAGCGGGAAGATCGCCTCCACCGGGCAGGCGTCGGCGCAGGCACCGCAGTCGATACAGGACTTCGGATCGATGTACAGCATCTCGGTCCGGCCGAAGTCCGGTTCCTCCGGCGTCGGATGGATGCAGTTGACGGGGCACACCGAGACACAGGTGGCGTCGCTGCAGCATGTCTGGGTGATGGCGTAGGTCATGATGTCCGCTCAGATCAGGTGGGCACGCTTGTAGAACATCAGGGCGGGCCTGGTGAGCAGGCGGGCCGATGCCAGGAAGTCCATGAGGCCCGAACAGCTCGACCGCATCATCGACCTGTGGTGCTCATTGGCCTTCGCCTCACCGAGCGCACGCTTCCCGTCGAGTCCCGCGTTGGCGTAGACGTCCTTGTTCACCATGCTGGTGACGATGACGTACGAGGCGATCGCGATGACGAGCGCGTTGATCTGCCGTCGTACGGGACCCGCGCCGCTGAGGTGCTTGCGGGTCTCCGCGCGGGCGAACTTCATGTGCCGGGACTCCTCGACGACATGGATGTTGTTGATGGTGCGGACGAAGGGCACGACCCGTTCGTCCCGCATCCAGTCGCGCTGCATGACGTCGAGGACCTCCTCGGCGACGAGGATCGCCGCGTAGGCCGCCTCGCCGAACGCGAGCGTCTTGAAAGCGCGGCCGAGCTCCACCGCGAGCCGGTGGGGACGGTAGGGCGGGGCGCCCAGCTTCTGCGCACCGCGGGCGAACATGATCGAGTGCCGGCACTCCTCGGCTATCTCGGTCAGCGCCCACTGGACGTCCGCGCCCGTCGGGTCCTTCGCGTAGACGTCCCGCAGGATCATCTGCTGCAGGATCATCTCGAACCAGATGCCCGTGCTGGCCACCGAGGCGGCTTCCTGACGCGTCAGTTCCTTGCGCTGCTCCTCGGACAGCTCGCCCCAGTAGGCGGTGCCGTACAAGGTGCTCCACTCCGGGCTCGCACCGTGGAAGTCCTTGTCCAGAGGTGTGTCCCAGTCGACCTCCGTAGCCGGGTCGTACGCCAGTGTGGCGGCCGATTCGAGCAGGCGGCGGGTGAGGTGGTCCTCGGACGGACGGCCCTCCGCATCCGGTCGTGCAGTGCTGCTTGCCATGGTGCGGCTCCTCGGTTCGTCAGTGATGTCCTTGGTGCTGTCTCATGAGCTTTTCGGTGACGGGTCGTCATATGCCGTGCTGCCGACGTGAAATGCCGGAAGCGGAGGGCGGTGGACCGGCCCCGGACAGGCCGGACGGCCGTACGTCCCGCTTGTTAGACGGAAGGTATAGCAAGGATGCCGGGTGGGCCTACCCTCCGGTAGGAAATGTGAGCGCATCCTCGCGATATCTCCTCGGGTGCGACCATGTGTTCGCGATGTCGAACATCGTTCGCAATTTCAGCGCGAGTCATTGACGCCGCGTTTTCCCGCGCCTACGGTCCCGTCCGAAGTGACGGGCGCGCGTCGAGATATCGAACACGTCGCCTCTCCTTCACGCGTCCCCGCACCCCAGAGACGAGCCGAGACGAGACGAGACGAGCCGCCATGCAACCACCTCTCCTCAGTCGGCGCCGAGCCCTCGCGGGCGGTGCAGGAGCCCTGGCCGCCACCGGAGCCCTGGGCTCCCTGTCCGGATGCGCCGCGCCCGCGACCGCCGCGGGCCCGGGGCAGACCCTGCTGCGGTACTGGCACCTGTTCGGCGGCGGTGACGGCGTCAACATGCAGGGCATGCTGGACGACTTCCGGGCCGCGCACCCGGACATCGCTCTGGAGTCCTCGACCCTGCAATGGGGCGCCCCGTACTACACCAAGCTCGGCATGGCCGGCGCCGGCGGCAGGGCCCCCGAGATCGCCGCCCTGCACCTCGCCCGGCTCGCGGGTTTCGCCCCCGGCAGGCTCCTCGACCCGTTCGACCTCGGTCTGCTGGCCGAACACGGGGTGCGGGAGCGGGACTTCCCCCCGGAGATCTGGCGCCGTGGCCAGGTGGGCGGCAAGCAGTACGCCGTCCCGTTCGACACCCACCCCTTCGTCCTCTACTACCAGACCGAGATCTGCGAGAAGGCCGGACTCCTGTCCGGCGGCCGGCTCAAGCCGATCAGCGGTGCGGAGGAGTTCGCCGACGCGCTGCGCGCCGCGAAGAAGGCGACCGGGCGGCCGGGCCTGGTGACCGAGACGCTCGGACCCGACTGCATCACCCCCTGGCGCCTCTTCTCCAGCTTCTACGCGCAGACCGGCGGCGCGGTGCTCTCCGCCGACGGCAAGCGCCTCGCGCTCGACGACGCCAAGGCGCTGCGGGTGCTGGAGTACCTGGCCCGGCTCATCGAGGAGGGGCTGATGGTGCGCCGCGTCGACTACACCGGATCCGTCGGTGTCTTCAGCGGCGGGAAGACCGCCTTCCACCTCAACGGCGAATGGGAGATCTCCACCTTCAGGACCACCGGACTCCCGTTCTCCATGACCCGGATCCCCGCGCTGTTCGGGACCGCGGCCACCCAGGCCGACTGCCACGCCTTCGTCCTGCCGCACCAGAGCGACCGCGGCGGCGCCACGAACGAGGCGGCGCACACCCTCGCCGCGTGGATGCTGAAGAACTCCGTGGCCTGGGCCGAGGGCGGACACGTCCCCGCCTATCTGCCGGTGCTCGACGATCCTGCCTACCTCGCACTCAA
The DNA here is from genome assembly GCF_040295485.1 of Streptomyces sp. NPDC002793. Lineage (NCBI taxonomy): Bacteria > Bacillati > Actinomycetota > Actinomycetes > Kitasatosporales > Streptomycetaceae > Streptomyces > Streptomyces sp. NPDC002793. Next base: position 35,330 of record NZ_JBEOVL010000007.1, read on the forward strand.
GCCGCAGTCCGAGTACCGCTCCGTCATCGACGACGTGGCGCTCGACGAACCCGCGTGGTTCGCCGGCTCCGCCTCCCGGATGTGGATCGAGCTCGGCGCCGTCTTCTCCGGGGTCCTCACCGGGTCCAGGAGCCCACGCAGCGCCCTGGCCGAGGCGAAGTCCCGGCTGCGGACACTCCTCGACACCCGCAACCCCCTCCCGGGAGCCGCGTCATGACCTCCACCACCGCGGCGGCGCCGGCGCCCGTGGCGAAGCCCGACGGGGACGAGGCCGGGCGGCAGCCCCGAGGTGCGCGCGGGAAGTGGACCGAACACGGTCTGGTGTTCATCGCACCCTTCTTCCTCGTGTACGCCGCCTTCCTGATCTGGCCGCTGATATCCGGCCTTGGCATGAGCCTGACCAGCGATAGCATCACCGGCACCGGTGGTGAGTTCGTCGGCCTCGACAACTACGCGGAGGCGGTGCGCGACCCCGAGGTCTGGTCCTCGCTGTGGAACACCGTGTGGTTCACGGTCCTGTCCACCGTGCCCCTCGTCGTCGTCGGTTTCGTGCTGGCCCTCCTCGCCCACCAGCTCCAGGTGGTGCAGTGGCTGTGGCGGCTCAGCTGGTTCGCGCCCTTCCTGCTGCCGTCCGGCGTCGTCTGCCTGCTGTTCCTGCACATGATCCTGCCGTCCGACTTCGGTCTCGCCGACCAGCTGCTCGCCGCCGTCGGACTGACGCCGGAGATCGGCTGGCTGACCGACGAGCGGTACGCCATGCTCAGCGTCGTGGCCACCACCGTCTGGTGGACCGTCGGCTTCAACTTCCTGCTGTACCTCGCCGCCCTCCAGGCCATCCCGGCGCATCTGTACGAGGCCGCCGAACTGGACGGTGCCGGCGCGGGGAAGCGTCTCCTGCACATCACCGTGCCGATGCTCCGCCGCGCCACCGGAGTGATCGTGGTCCTCCAGGTGCTGGCCTCGCTGAAGATCTTCGACCAGGTCTACATCTTGACCGGCGGCGGCCCCGACGACTCCACCCGGCCGATCCTCCAGTACGTCTACCAGCAGGGCTTCACGGGCTACCGCATCGGCTACGCCTCGGCCGTCTCGTACATCTTCTTCGCCCTGATCCTGACCGTCTCCCTGGTGCAGCCGCTGCTGTCCCGGCGCCGAGCTGAGGAGGCCGCGAAGTGAGCGGTTCCACCACCGTCACCACCCCCGCCGCCCCACGGGCGGAGCGGTCCACCGACGCCGGAGGCCGCCGCCCGCGCTGGACGCGCGGCAGGATGGTCCTGCTGGTCATCGCCCTGTTCCTCACCGCGGCCTGGCTCCTGCCGCTCGCCTGGGCCGTCGCCACCTCCCTGAAACCGGAGGGCGAGACCGCGAAGACCCCGCTCTCCTGGATCGGCTCGCGCGTCACCTTCGACGCGTACAGCAAGGTCTGGGAGTCGGGCGATCTGATGGTCTGGCTGATGAACTCGGCGTACATCTCCGTCATGACCACCCTGCTGACCGTCGTGACGTGCGCGATGGCCGCGTACGGATTCACCCGCACCGACTTCCGCGGCCGGAAGCCGCTCTACGGGCTGGTGCTCGCCGGGATCATGGTGCCCCCGCAGGTGCTCATCGCCCCCCTGTTCCGCGAGATGGTCCAGCTCGGCCTGGTCGACACCTACTGGGGGGTGATCCTGCCCCAGGTCGCCGTGCCCGCCATGGTGTTCATCCTGGTGAAGTTCTTCGAAGGCGTACCCCGGGAACTGGAGGAGGCGGCCTTCGTCGACGGCGCCGGCCGCTGGCGGGTGTTCTGGACGATCGTCATCCCGCTGTCCCGGCCCGTGCTGGCGGCCGTCGCGATCTTCACCTTCATCTCCACCTGGAACAACTTCCTCTGGCCGTTCCTCGTGACCACAGACCCGGGCGGTATGACCCTGCCCGTCGGCCTCGTCAACGTCCAGTCGAGCTTCGGGGTGCGGTACGCCCAGATCATGGCCTCGCTGGTGATCGCCGGCATGCCGCTCCTGATCGTCTTCGCGTTCTTCCAGCGGCAGATCGTGCGCGGTATCGCGCACACCGGTCTCGCCGGTCAGTGACGGCACGGCCCCATCCGACGGTCCGCACGGACGGCACGGCGTCCGTACGGACCGTCAGGCGATCTCCGTGCCCCGCGCCAGCAGCAGCGCGACATCGGCGGCCGCCACCCCCACCGTCCCCGCGAGCGCCGCCTTGCGCCGGGTCCGCACCGGCCCCGGACCCGCGCACACCGCCGTCGCCACGACGGCGCAGAGGGCGACCCCGGAGAGGACGGCGACACCCCGCCCGACCGGTGCTCCCGAAGGTCCCAGGACCAGTACGGCGGTGGCCGCCACCAGCGGGACGGGCAGCAGGAGACGGGTACGGGCCGGGCCCAGCCGCTGGGGCAGCCCGCGGATGCCCGCCCGCAGATCCGCCTCGATGTCCGGCAGCACGTCACCCAGATGAGCCGCCACGCCGAGCAGCGCACCCGCCGCCACCGCCCACCACGCCGGCCACGGGCTCCCGGGCAGGCTCAGGGCGACCAGACACGGAAGGCACCCGAAGCCGACCGCGTACGGCAGCCAGGACAGCACCGTCTCCTTGAGCTTCAGGTTGTACGCCCACGCGGCCACGACCCCGGTCAGATGCGCCGCACCCGCCGCGGCGCCGCACGCGAGGGACAGCACCACGCACAGGAACAGCGCGGCCACCGCCGCGCCCCACACCACGCCCGGGTCCACCGCACCCCGGGCCACGGGCTTCCCCGGGCGCGCGGCCTCGGCGTCACGGCGGGCGTCGAACGCGTCGTTGCACCAGCCCACCGAGAGCTGCCCGGCCAGCACGGCCCCGGCGACCAGCGTCCGACGACCGCCGCCCGGACCGGAACTGACGGCCAGTGCGGCGGCGAGCGCGGTGACCGCCGCCACCGGCCCCGGATGGCAGGACCGCGCCAGGGCCGCCGACCGGCGGGGCGGACGTGGGGCGGGGGCGTGCGCCAGCGGCCGGTCCATGATGTCCACAGGGCGATCGTAGGGACACCAGCCCGTTCGGACACGGCAGCCGTGTGTCGCATGTGCACGGAATTGCCCCGCTCTGTGGGCAGGATGTGCATCATGACCTCTCGGAAGCGGTGGCCACGGTGACCCGGATCGCGGCGGTGCACGGAGTCCTGCCGCCACGCCGCCACTCCCAGCGGGCGGTCACCGACATGGTGGCGCGGACCTGCCTGCCCACCGGGGCCGACCGCCGCGTGCTGGACCGTATCCACGCGAGCGCGGGCGTGCGCACCCGGAACATGGTGCTGCCCCTGGAGCGCTACGGCGAACTGGACGGCTTCGGGGCGGCCAACGACGAGTTCATCCGCGCGGCCGTCGATCTCGGCGCCGAAGCGGTCCGCGGCGCCCTGCGCGAGGCCGGGCTGCGCCCCGCCGACGTGGACCTGCTGATGTTCACCTCGGTCACGGGGATCGCGGCACCCTCCGTCGACGCGCGCCTCGTCGGACGGCTCGGCCTGCGCCCCGACGTCAAGCGTCTCCCCGTCTTCGGACTGGGCTGCGTCGCCGGAGCCGCCGGGGTGGCCCGGCTCCACGACTACCTGCTCGGCCGGCCCGGGCAGGTGGCCGTGCTGCTCTCGGTCGAACTCTGTTCCCTGACCTTCCAGCGCGACGACTCCGGCCCCGCCAACTGGGTAGCCACCGCGCTGTTCGGCGACGGAGCCGCGGCCGTGGTCCTCGTCGGCGGCGAGCACGGGACAACGGCGCACGGCCCCGAGGTGGTGGACTCCCGCAGCCGCCTGTACCCGGACACCGGCCACGTCATGGGCTGGGACATCCGGGACTCCGGCTTCACCGTGGTGCTCGACCCGGCAGTCCCCGACGTCGTACGCCGCTACCTGGCCGAGGACGTCAGCGGATTTCTGGAACAGCACGGGCTGAAACCGAAGGACATCGCCCGCTGGGTGTGCCACCCCGGCGGGCCCAAGGTCCTGGAGGCCGTCACCGACGTCCTGGACCTTCCTGAGGGCGCGCTCGACATCACCCGGCGCTCGCTGGCCGAGGTCGGCAACCTTTCGTCGTCCTCGGTCCTGCACGTCCTGCGGGACACGATGGAGCAGCGGAGGCCCGAACCCGGCACGCCCGGTCTCCTGATGGCCATGGGGCCCGGCTTCTGCTGCGAACTGGTGCTGCTGCGCTGGTAGTCCGGAGGAACGCATGATCTGGTACACGGCCCTCGTCCTGGTCGTCGCCGCCGAACGCCTCGCCGAGCTCGCGGTGGCCCTGCGCAACGCCCGCTGGAGCCTGGCGCGGGGCGGCACGGAAGCAGGCCGTGGCCACTACCCGGTGATGGTGGCCCTGCACATCGCGCTGCTCACCGGATGCCTCGCCGAGACGTGGTCGGCCGGCCGGCCGTTCGTGCCCTGGCTCGGCTGGACCATGGTGGCGGTGGTGGCCGCCGCGCAGGTGCTGCGCTGGTGGTGCGTCCGCACCCTCGGCCGCCGCTGGAACACCCGGGTCATCGTCGTCCCCGGCCTGCCCCCGGTGACCGGCGGGCCCTACCGGTGGCTGCGCCACCCCAACTACCTCGCGGTCGCGGCGGAAGGGGCCGCCCTCCCGCTGGTCCACGGAGCCTGGCTGACCGCCGTCCTGTTCACCGGGTTCAACGCGGCGCTCATGGCCGTACGCATCCGGTGCGAGGACGGCGAGCTGGCCCGCCTCCCGGGCACGGAGGCACGCGCATGACCGACATCCTGGTGGCGGGGGGCGGACCGGCCGGCCTGGCGGCGGCGATCCGGGCCGCCCTGGCCGGCCTGGAGGCCGTCGTGGTGGACCCCCGCCCCGCACCCGTGGACAAGGCCTGCGGCGAAGGAATCATGCCCAGCGGGGTGGCAGCCCTGAGCGCGCTGGGCGTCACGCCGCCCGGCAGAGCGCTCCGGGGGATCCGCTACGTCGAGGGTTCCCGGCAGGCGGAGGCGGCCTTCCGGGGCGGCCCCGGGCTCGGCGCCCGGCGTACCGAGCTGCACGCCGCCCTGCACCGGCGGGCCCTGGAGCTCGGGGTGCGGGTCGTCGAGGGGCGCGTGGGAGAGGTGCGCCAGGGACCGGACGGCGTCACGGCGGCGGGACTGACGGCGCGCTGGCTGATCGCCGCCGACGGCCTGCACTCACCGGTGCGCCGCGCGCTCGGCCTGGAACGCCCCTGCTCCGCACCGCGCCGGTACGGGCTGCGCCGTCACTACCGGATCGCGCCCTGGACGGACTTCGTGGAGGTCCACTGGTCGCGCCGCGGCGAGGCGTACGTGACACCGGTGGGGGAGGGGCTGGTGGGTGTCGCCGTCCTCAGCCGCCTCCGGGGGTCCCACGCACAGCACCTCGCCGCCTTCCCCGGGCTGGCCCGCACACTCCGGGGCCTGGAGGCCGGGCCGGTACGCGGCGCGGGCCCCCTGCGCCGCACCGCGAGTACACCGCGCGCCGGGCGCGTCCTGCTGGCCGGTGACGCGGCGGGCTACGTCGACGCGCTCACCGGCGAGGGCATCGCCATGGCCGCGGCGACCGCGTCGGCGGCGGTGGACTGCCTCGTCGCGGGACGGCCCGAGGACTACCCCGCGAGATGGGCGCGGCTGACGCGGCGCCACCGGCTGCTCACCAGGGCACTGCTGGGCGCGGCGGGGCATCCGCTGACCGCCGGGCTGATCGTGCCCGCCGCACACCGGCTGTCCCCGCTCTTCGGCGCGGCGGTACGCGCCCTGCAGTAGCCGCGGGTGCCGGGGCCAGGACCCGCCGCGGCTCCGCGGCCACAGCCGGGCCGCGCCTCAGTCCAGACAGAACTCGTTGCCCTCCGGGTCGGTCATCACGAGGAAGCCTGCGCTCATCGGGGGAGCGGGCTCGTGGCGACGTACCCGCGTCGCCCCCAGCGCGACGAGCCGGTCGCACTCCGCCTCCAGAGCCGCCATCCGCTCCGCACCCTGAAGTCCGGGAGCCGCACGGACGTCGAGGTGCACGCGGTTCTTGGCCGTCTTGCCCTCCGGCACCTGCTGGAAGAACAGCCGTGGGCCGTGCCCGTCCGGGTCCTCGACGGCCGATCTCGTGTTGCGCTGCTCCTCCGGTACGCCGATCCGCGCGAGGAAGTCGTCCCACGCGGCCAGCGGGTCGGCGCCCTCGGGCAGGTCCACTCCTGGCGGGCCGGGGTGGACGTAGCCCAGTACGTCGCGCCAGAACGACGACAGCGCCCCGGGATCGTGGGCGTCGAAGGTGACCTGGATGTGGCGGCTCATCGGATCGCTCCGTACGTAGGAGGGTTGGTGTGCGGGCGGACGTTCGCGTCCGTGGAGCCACCGTGACATCCCTGGCGGACAGGTTCGGTCCGCCACGTCTGGCAGAGTGGGCGCCATGGGCGCGGCGAACGGTGACGAGCGGGGTACGACGGAGCGCGTACTCACCCTGCTCGGGCTGCTGCGACAGCGCCGGGCCTGGAGCGGCCCCGAGCTCGCCGAGCGGCTCCGGGTCACGCCGCGCACGGTACGGCGTGATGTCGAACGGCTGCGCACGCTCGGCTATCCGGTGCATGCAGGCCAGGGCGTCGGCGGCGGCTACCGACTCGGGCCGGGGCAGGACCTGCCGCCGCTGCTCCTCGACGACCAGGAGGCGATCGCCACCGCGGTATCGCTGCTGACCGGCGCGGGCGGCGCGGTCGTCGGCGTCGGCGACGCCGCACTCCGGGCGTTGACCAAGCTCGACCAGGTGCTGCCCACCCGGCTGCGGCACGAGGTGCGCACGCTCGCGGGCTCGGTGGAGTCCTTCCACGGAGGCCGGACCCCGGTCGACCCCGAGGTGCTCGTGACGCTGGCCGGGGCCTGCCACGACGAGGTCGAGGCCGGCTTCCACTACCGGTCCGGCGGCGCTGTGGCACGACGACGACGGGTCGAGCCCTACCGCCTGGTCGCCTCCGACCGGCGCTGGTACCTCCTCGCCTACGACCTCGATCGCGACGACTGGCGCAGCTTCCGCGTCGACCGGATGACCGACGTGTCCGCACGGACCTGGCGCTTCTCCCCGCGCGCGGCACCCGACGCCGCGACGTACGTGCAGGAGGGAGTGGCGAGCCGCGTCCACCCGCACCGGGCGCGCTTCCTCGTACACGCGTCGGCCGACACGGTGCGCGCGCAGATACCGGCGTCCGCGGCCGTCGTACGACAGTGCGGGAGCGATTCCTGCGAGGTGCTCAGCGGTGCCGCCGGCCTCGACGCGGTGCTGATGCACGTGCTCCTGCTGGGGCACGACTTCGAGGTACTCGACCCTCCGGAGCTCGGAACGCGCTGTCGCGTGCTGGCGCGGAAACTGCTGTCGGCCGGTGCGACGATCTCGCCCGTTCCGGACACGGAGAACACCGCAGCCGTGGCCCACGCCCCCGCCGGGGAGACTCCTGGACGGCGGGGCGGCGAGGAAGCAGGATGCCGTGTAGAAAGGGGAGCATGGCCGGACGCTACGGCCGCCCGCGTTCGATTCTCCGAATGAGAACCCTCGCTGGTCAGGTCTTTCTCCTGCAAGTGGCGATCGTGGTGCTGCTCGTCACCGCGTCCGTGGCCGCGCTCGTGCTGCAGTCCCGGGCCGACAGCGAACACGAGGCCCGTAATCGCTCGGTCGCCGTGGCCGAGGCGTTCGCGAACGCTCCCGGTACGGAAGCGGCGCTGCTTGGCCCCGATCCGACGGCCGTGCTCCAGCCGAAGGCCGAGGCGGCGCGGAAGGGCTCGGGGGTCGACTTCGTCGTCGTCATGAACCTCGATCTCGTCCGCTACACCCATCCGCTGCCCGACAGGATCGGCAAGACGTTCGTCGGCGACGCGGCCCCGGCCCTGAACGGCCGCGTCGTCACCGAGAGGATCGACGGGACCATCGGTCCGCTCGTCCAGGCCGTGGTCCCTGTGACCGGCGCGGACGGTGAGGTCGTGGGCCTGGTGTCCGCGGGGATCACCATCAGGAACGTCAGCGGGGCCGCCGAGGGCCAGTTCCCCCTGCTGTTCGGCTCGGCAGCGGGCATTCTGCTGCTCACCACGGCAGGCACCGGACTCGTCACCAGGCGGCTGAACCGTCAGACGCACGGGCTCGGCCCGACCGAGATGACCCGGATGTACGAGCACCACGATGCCGTTCTGCACGCCGTACGCGAAGGCGTGGTCATCGTGGACGGCCACCGTCGGCTGCTGTTGGCCAACGACGAGGCACGTCGGCTCCTCGGCCTTCCCCAGGACGTCGAGGGCGCACCGGTGGCCGGGCTCGGCCTCGACCCGGTGATCACCGACCTGCTCGAGTCCGGACGCAGCGCGACCGACGAGGTGCACTCCGTGGGTGCGCGGCTGCTGGCCGTCAGCCAGCGGGCCACCGACAGGAACGGCGGACCGCCCGGCAGCGTGACGACCCTGCGCGACACCACGGAGCTGCAGGCACTCACGGGCAGGGCCGCGGTGGCGCGCGGCCGGCTGAAGCTCCTCTACGACGCGGGAACGGAGATCGGCACCGCCCTGGATGTCGTACGGACGTGCGAGGAACTGGCGGACTTCGCCACGGCCAGGTTCGCCGACCACGCCACCGTCGATCTCGCCGCCGGCGTGCTGCGGGGCGAGGAGCCCACAGCCGCCCGCGCCACCACCGAGGGCATGCGCCGCTCGGCCTTCAGCGGTCCCCGCGACGACACGGGGCTCTACCCGCTGGGCTCGGTGATCCGCTTCAGGCCGACCACGGTCGTCGGTTCAGGGCTGCTCAGGGGCGAAGCCGTCCTCGACACCGACCTGACGCAGTGCTCCGGCTGGCAGCAGCAGGACCCGGAACGTGCCGAGCGCATCGTCCGGTCCGGATTCCACTCGATGATCGCCGTACCGATGAGGGCCAGGGGCGTCATCCTGGGTGTGGCCACGTTCTGGCGGTCCGGGAAGCCCGAGCCGTTCGAGGACGAGGACCTGTCCGTCGCGGAGGAGCTGGTCGCCCGCGCCGCGGTGAGCATCGACAACGCGCGCCGCTACGCGCGCGAGCACAACGTGGCGGTCACCCTGCAGCGCAGCCTGCTGCCACAAGGACTCCCCGACCAGAGCGCCATCGACGCCGCCTACCGTTACCTCCCCGCACAGGCCGGTCTCGGAGGGCTGGGCGGGGTCGGCGGCGACTGGTTCGACATCATCCCGCTGCCGGGCGCCCGGGTCGCGCTCGTGGTCGGCGACGTGGTCGGCCACGGGCTGCACGCCGCGGCCACCATGGGGCGCCTGCGCACGGCGGTCCACAACTTCTCCACCCTGGACCTGCCCCCCGACGAGCTGCTCTGGCACCTGGACGAACTGGTGACACGGATAGACCTGGACGAGTCGGCCGACGGCTCAGAGGGAGGCGGCGTCACCGGGGCCACCTGTCTCTACGCGATCTACGACCCGGTGTCGGGCCGCTGCACCATGGCGCGGGCCGGTCATCTGCAGCCGGTGATCGTCGGCCCCGAGGGCGACGCCGTGTTCGCGGATGTGCCCGGGGGCCCGCCGCTGGGGCTCGGCGGCATGCCCTTCGAGACCCTCGACGTGCATCTGGCGCAGGACAGCCGGCTGGTGCTCTACACGGACGGGCTCGTCGAGGACCGGCACCGTGACATCGACGAAGGGCTGGAGACGCTGCGCGCCACCCTGGCCGGACATCCCGACCGGACGCCGGAGGAGACGTGCGAGGCCGTCATCCGCGTCCTGGTACCCGCCAGGGCGCGGGACGACGTCGCGCTGCTCGTCGGCCGCACCCGCTGTCTCCCCGCCGAGAACGTGGCCGAATGGGACGTGCCCTCCGACCCCTCGGCGGTCGCCCGGGTCCGCTCCGACGTGTCCCGCAGGCTGGCCGAGTGGAATCTCGTCGAGGAGGCGTTCACGACCGAGCTGATCCTCAGTGAACTGGTCACCAACTCCATCCGCTACGCCGACGGACCCATCCGCGTGCGGCTGATCCATGACAGGACACTGATCTGCGAGGTGTCCGACCGCAGCAGCACCTCACCCCATCTGAGGCAGGCGGCCACCATGGACGAGGGCGGCAGGGGCCTGTTCCTCGTCGCCCAGCTGGCCGAACGCTGGGGCACCCGCTACACCGACGACGGAGGCAAGGTCATCTGGACGGAGCAACTGCTGCAGCCGGAGGGGCACGGCCCGGCGTGACGGAAGACCGCCAGGTCACCGGCGGCAGTCGAGGAAGAGGTGGGGCTCGGGTACCGCCCCCGGGTGCGACGGCGTGAACACCGTGCTGTCCTCGTGCAGGACGGTGAGCCCGGCGCCCGTCACGAGCGCCCTGAACGCCTCGGGACCGAAGCTGTTCACCCGTACCTCCTGGCCCATGAAGACGGCGCTCACCCCCTCCACATCCAGCGGCACCGTCGCCAGGGCAAGCCGGCCGCCCGGCTTGAGCGCCGCCGCCAGGCGGTGCACGAGTGCACGCTGCTCGTCGCGTGACATCTGCAGGAGCGAGAAGTAGACGCAGACCGCGTCGAAGCTCTCCTCCTCCAGCGGGACCTCTCGGATGTCGGCGCAGCGGAAGGACGCCTCGGGAACACGCGCGGACGCCAGTTCCGCCATGACGGGCGAGACGTCGACCCCCGACACCTCGTGCCCGGCTGCCGCCAGTGTGTGGGCTGTCGGCCGGCCCGTTCCGCTGCCGACGTCCAGAACCCTGCTGTGCGGGGGCAGCACCTCCAGCAGCCGGTCCAGCGAAGCGCGGTGCGCGGCCGAGCCGGCGAAGGCCGTCTCGTAGTCGGCCCCGATGGCGTCGAACGCCTCGGCTGCCGCGTGCCGGCTGTCTTCGGTCATGACTGCGTCCTCTTCCGGACCGGTGCTACGGGATGCGGGCGACCGCGACGTAGACGCCGCTCATCTCCGGATCGGGGGCGGGCGTGGAGCGGAACCACTCGGGGGCCGTCACCAGACCCGGCTCGACGATCTCCAGGCCCTCGAAGAAGCCGGCGAACTCGGCGCGGGTGCGCAGCGCGAGCCGGATGCCGCCCTTGCCGTACTCGGCCGTCCCCTGCTCGCCGCGCTCGGGGTTCACGTCCGAGGCACCCTGGGACAGCACCAGGTAGCTGCCCGGCCGCAGAGCGTCCGTCAGGGTGCGCACGATGGCCCGCGGGTCCAGGTCGTCGGGGAGGAAGTGGAGAAGACCCAGGAGCGACAGGGCCACGGGGCGGTCGAAGTCCAGGACCTTGCGGGCCGCGTCCAGAATGGTGCCGGGCCGGAGGACATCCGCGTGTACGTAGTCCGTGGCCCCCTCCGGGGTGCTGATCAGGAGGGCCTCCGCGTGCCGCAGGACGATCGGGTCGTTGTCGCAGTAGACGACCCGAGACCGCGGATTGATCCCCTGGGCGATCTGGTGGAGGTTCGGCGCGGTCGGGATGCCCGTGCCGATGTCCAGGAACTGGCTGATCCCCTCGCCCGCCAGCCAGGCCGTCGCGCGGTTCATGAAGGCACGGTTCTGGAACGCCCCCGCCTTCGCCTCGGCCGGCAGCTGCCGGGCCACGGCCTCGTCCACCGGGTAGTTGTCCTTGCCGCCGAGCAGCGAGTCGTAGACCCGGGCCGAGTGAGGCCTGCTGGTGTCGATCGGTGGCTGGGGCGTCCCAGTTGTCATGACGAGCTCCGTTGCAGATGAGGTGAACTGCTCCACCTGCGAAGTCTGCCACAGCAACTGACAGGGGTGAGGCTGTCGTTGAGGCGGCGAAATGACCTCGGCGCAGGCGGGTGCCGACTCGCCGCACAGGCCCGCCGGGCGCCTGAGTGACCGCTGACGGGCACCGAACGGGCGCGGAACGGGCGTGGACGTCGGCGATGCGGACACCGGACACGGGCCCCGGTGCGGGGACGACGTCACCCACCAGCGGGGGAGCTGTGAGGAAGCGGGCATGAACGGGCACAGCCCGTGGCGCGAAGAAGCTGGCCGAACAGCCGTCACTGCTTGTACAAACAATGCGTGGCCCGAACGGACACCGGGACCACGGCAGATACGCACTAGCGCAGGGATGGTGTCGTGGGCACCGAGGAACGCCGACGAGGAATTCTGGAGACGGCTCGCCGGGACGGTGCGGTCGATGTGAGCCGGCTGGCCGAACGGTTCGAGGTGGCCAAGGAGACCATCAGACGCGATTTGCACATCCTCGAGGAACACGGCCTCGTGCGCCGCACGCACGGTGGTGCGTACCCGGTCGAGAGCGCCGGGTTCGAGACCACCCTGGCGATGCGCACCACGCACCACGTGCCGCAGAAGTCGCGTATCGCGACGGCGGCCGCCGGTCTGCTCGGTGACGCCGAAACGGTCTTCGTGGACGAGGGTTTCACCCCGCAGCTCATCGCCGAAGCGCTTCCCCGCGACCGGCCGCTGACGGTGGTCACCGCCTCACTGGCCGTCGCGTCGGTCCTCGCGGACGCCGAGAAGACCGCCGTCCTCCTCCTGGGCGGGCGCCTGCGCGGCAGCACCATGGCGACCGTCGACCACTGGGCCACCCGCATGCTCGCCGACTTCGTCATCGACCTGGCCTACGTCGGCGCGAACGGCATCTCGCGCCAGTACGGGCTGACCACCCCGGACCCGGCGGTCGGCGAGGTCAAGGCGCAGGCCATGCGCAGCGCCCGCCGTCGTGTCTTCGCCGGGGTGCACTCCAAGTTCGGTGCGGTGAGCTTCTGCCGTTTCGCCGATGTCGGAGACTTCGAGGCCGTGGTCACCGACACCGGGCTGCCGTCCGCGGAGGCCCAGCGCTACTCCCTGCTCGGCCCGAACGTCATCCGCGTCTGAACCGACCGACGGCGGTCGCCGGACCTCCGTCCCCCCACCCCGCCGAACCGTCCCCGCCCGCCTCGCCGTTTCCGGCAGGAGGCCGGAGGACCGCCCCGCCATGCCCTGAACCGTGAGGAGAGCCGGAGGGCACGGGCCTCGATCCGCCAGCCGTTACGACCGATCAGGAGAACTACTTATGCCCCACCAGCAACGACGCCGTGGGACCCGCGTGCGTGCGGTCGCGGGCACGGCGGTGATGACCTTCCTCGCCGCCGGGTGCGCCGGAGCAGGCGGCACCGCGTTCGGAGGCGGTGACGCGCTGAACGTACTGATGGTGAACAACCCGCAGATGGTCGAGCTGCAGAAGCTCACCGCGGAGCACTTCACCGAGGAGACCGGCATCAAGGTCCACTTCACGGTGCTCCCGGAGAACGACGTCCGGGACAAGATCAGCCAGGACTTCTCCAACCAGGCCGGACAGTACGACGTCGGCACCATCAGCAACTTCGAGGTGCCCTTCTTCGCGAAGAACGACTGGCTGCACCCGCTCGACACCTACGCGGCGGAGGACACCGCCTTCGACCAGGACGACATCCTCGAACCCCTGAGGGAGTCGCTCACCGCCGAGGGGAAGCTCTACGCCGAACCCTTCTACGGCGAGTCGTCCTTCCTCATGTACCGCAAGGACCTCTTCGAGGCGAAGGGGCTGACGATGCCCGAGCACCCCACCTGGGACCAGGTGGCCGGACTCGCGGCACAGGCGGACGGCGCCGAACCCGGCATGAAGGGCATCTGCCTGCGCGGCCTCCCCGGTTGGGGTGAACTCATGGCGCCGCTCACCACCGTCGTCAACACCATGGGCGGCACCTGGTTCACGGAGGACTGGCAACCCCAGCTCACCTCACCCGAGTTCAAGAAGGCCACGAAGTTCTACGTCGACCTCGTGCGCGAGCACGGGGAACGCGGAGCCTCCCAGGCCGGGTACGCCGAGTGCCTGAACAACATGACCCAGGGCAAGACCGCCATGTGGTACGACGCCACGGCGGGTGCCGGCTCCCTGGAGGCGGCCGGCTCCCCGGTCAAGGGGAAGATCGGCTACGTACCCGCGCCGGTCGAGCAGACCAAGAGCTCGGGATGGCTCTACACCTGGGCCTGGGGCATCCAGAAGGCATCCAAGAAGTCGGACGACGCCTGGAAGTTCGTCTCCTGGGCCTCCGGCAAGGAGTACGAGGCACTCGTCGGTGCGACCAGCGGCTGGTCCAACGCGCCCGCCGGCAAGCGGGCCTCCACCTACGACAACCCCGAATACCGCAAGGCGGCGGGCGCGTTCGCGGACGTCACGGAGCAGGCCATCTCCGGCGCCGACCCGAAGAACCCGGGCGTCCAGCCGCGCCCCGTGCCCGGCATCCAGTTCGTCGGCATACCCGAGTTCACCGATCTCGGCACCAGGGTCGCCCAGGAGATCAGCGCGGCCATCGCCGGCCGCCAGTCCGTCGACAAGGCGCTGGCCACTTCCCAGAAGCTGGCCGAACAGGTCGCCAAGGAGTACCGATGACCACAGCAGCCGACACCATCCCCCAGTCGCCGCCCCGGCCACCCGCCGCCCCGGCCCCCGCCCGCAGGAAGACCGGCCCCCGGGCCTGGGCCACCAGGGCTCCGCTGCTACCGGCGCTGATCTTCCTGATCGTCGTCACCCAGCTGCCGTTCGTGGCGACCCTGGTGATCTCCCTCTTCGACTGGAACTCGCTCAACCCCGACAAACGCGCCTTCAACGGGCTCGACAACTACGCCTCCGTCTTCACCGACGCCGCGCTCCGGGACTCGGTCCTCACCACGATCCTGCTGACCGCCGGTGTCGTCATCACCACCGTGGTCCTCGGACTGGCCCTCGCGCTGCTCCTCGACCGCACGTTCTTCGGCCGGGGCATGGTCCGCACCCTGCTCATCACGCCGTTCCTGATCGTGCCCGTCTCCGCCGCCCTCCTGTGGAAGCACGCGCTCTACAACCCCGAATACGGCCTGTTCAACGGCGCGCTCAGTTGGCTCGGAGACCTCTTCGGCGACACGAGCCCCAGCCAGCCGGACTGGATCGCGGACATGCCGCTGCTCGCGGTCATCGCCGCGCTCGTCTGGCAGTGGACGCCGTTCATGATGCTGATCCTGCTCGCGGGGCTCCAGAGCCGGCCCGCCGAGGTCGTCGAGGCAGCACGTCTGGACGGCGCGAGCGTCTGGCAGACCTTCCGCTACCTCACCCTGCCGCACCTGCGCAGGTACCTCGAACTCGGCGTCCTGCTCGGCGCCGTCTACATCGTGCAGAACTTCGACGCGGTGTTCACGATCACCGCCGGCGGACTCGGCACCGCCAACCTTCCGTACACGATCTACCAGACCTTCTACCAGGCCCACGAATACGGACTGGCGTCCGCCGCGGGGGTCGTGGTGGTGATCGGCACGATCATCATCGCCACCTTCGCGCTCCGGACCGTCTCGTCCCTCTTCAGTGAGGAGGCGAACCGCGCATGACCACCGCCACCGTCCCCGCTCCGTCCGCACAGCGGATCCAGCGGCGGGCCAAACGCCGCTCCACCGCACTGGGCCTGCTGGCCTGGGCCGCGGGACTCGCCTTCTGCCTGCCCGCTCTGTGGATGCTGCTGACCTCGCTGCACGCGGAGTCGGACGCCGCCACCAACCCGCCGTCCGTCTTCGCGCCCCTCACCCTCGACGGCTACCGTGCCTTCTTCGGCTCCGAAACCGGGGTCACTCCGTGGCCGCCCCTGCTGAACTCCCTGGGCGCGTCGTTCTTCTCCACGGTCCTGGTGCTCCTGCTGGCGCTGCCGGCGGCGTACGCCCTCTCCATCCGGCGCGTCCCCAAGTGGACGGACGTGATGTTCTTCTTCCTCTCCACGAAGATGCTGCCGGTCGTCGCGGGCCTCCTCCCCATCTACCTGTTCGCCAAGAACGCCGGGATGCTGGACAACATCTGGCTCCTCGTCCTGCTCTACACCTCGATGAACCTGCCGATCGCGGTCTGGATGATGCAGTCGTTCCTCGCGGACGTACCGGTGTCCGTCATCGAGGCCGCCCAGGTCGACGGCGCGAGGCTGCCGACCGTCCTCGCCCGGGTGGTCGCGCCCATGGCCGCGCCGGGAATCGCGGCCACCGCGCTGATCTGCTTCATCTTCAGCTGGAACGAGTTGCTCTTCGCGCGGGTGCTCACCGGTGTCGTCGCCCAGACGGCACCCGTCTTCCTCACCGGATTCGTCACCAGCCAGGGCCTCTTCCTCGCCCAGCTGTGCGCCGCGTCCGTCGTCGTGTCCCTGCCGGTGCTCGCCGCCGGCTACGCAGCCCAGGACAAACTCGTCCAGGGCCTGTCTCTTGGAGCAGTGAAATAATGCGGGCAGCGATCGTCGAAGCCCCCGGCAAGGTCTCCGTCACCACCGTCCCCGACCCGACGCCCGGCCCCCGTGACGTCGTCGTGTCCGTCGCGTCGTGCGGGCTGTGCGGGACCGATCTCCACATCCTGCAGGGCGAGTTCGCTCCCACCCTGCCGATCGTCCCCGGCCATGAGTTCGCCGGGGAGATCGTGGGCGTCGGCCGGGACGTCACGGAGCTGGCCGTCGGCGACCGGGTCGCCGTCGACCCCTCCCTGCACTGCCACGAGTGCCGCTACTGCCGCGTCGGGCGCGGCAACCTCTGCGAGCGATGGGCCGCGATCGGCGTCACGGTGGCCGGCGGCGCGGCCGAGTACGCCGTCGCCCCCGTCGCCAACTGCGTCAAGCTGCCCGAGCACATCGACGTGAAGGACGCGGCCCTCATCGAGCCGCTGTCCTGCGCGGTCCGCGGTTACGACGTGCTGAACAGCACCCTCGGCGCGGAGGTGCTCATCTACGGCTCCGGGACCATGGGCCTGATGATGCTGGAACTCGCCAAGCGCACCGGGGCCGCCGGAGTGGACGTCCTGGACGTCAACCCGGACCGCCTCGCCACCGCGGCGCTCCTCGGCTGCTCCCGGTCCGCGGCCGCGGCCGACGAACTGGACCGCCCCGGCGGCTGGGACGTCGTCATCGACGCGACCGGCAACGCGGCCGCCATCCAGGACGGCCTGGGCCGCGTCGCCAAGGGCGGCACGTTCCTCCAGTTCGGAGTCGCCGACTACGCGGCGAGAGCGGTCATCGAGCCGTACCGGATCTACAACCAGGAGATCACCATCACCGGCTCGATGGCCGTCCTGCACAGCTACGAGCGAGCCGCCGCGCTCTTCGCCGCCGGGGTCCTCGACCCCGCCGTCTTCATCAGCGACCGGCTGCCGCTCGACGCGTACCCGCAGGCCATCGACCGCTTCAAGGCGGGTATCGGCCGCAAGATCGTGGTCCAGCCGTGACGGGCGGGCCCGGCGCCGTCCTCGTGCTCGGCGAGGCGCTCGTCGACCTCGTACCCGTGGCAGGCGACGGCGGCGTACGGTCCGCGCAGTTCGGTGGGGCCCCGGCCAACGTCGCCGTCGGACTGGCCAGGCTCGGCACCCCGGCGTCGTTCGCCGGGGGGCTCGGGGGCGACGGGTTCGCGCGGATGATCGAGGACCGGATGCGGGCGGCCGGGGTCGACCTCGGCCTCTGCGAACGCTCCGGCCTGCCCACCGCGCTGGCCGTCGCCGAACCGGGCGACGCCGGAACGGGGTACCACTTCCACCTCCAGGACACGGCGACCTTCCGGCTGCCGGACCTGTCCACGAGGGCCGCGGGGTTCGGGGCCGTGTACGTGGGCGGTCTCGCGGCCGTGGTCGAGCCGTCGGCGTCGGCCGTGCGGGCGACCGCTCTCGCGGCCGTCGAGCACTCCCTGCTCGTCGTGGACCCGAACGTCCGCCAGGACCGGACCCTGGGCGCGGACCACGGATCGGCGACGCTGCGCGAGCTGTGCGGCCTCGCCCATGTCGTGAAGGCCAGCGACGAGGACCTGGAAAGGCTGTGGCCGGGAACCGATCCGGAGGAGACCTGCAGGAAGCTCGCGGCACCGGGACGGCTGGTCGTCCTCACCCGGGGCGCGGAGGGCAGTACGGCGTACACGGCGACCGGGCCGCCCGTCTCCGCGCCGGCCGTGCCGGTCGAGGTCGTCAACACGATCGGCGCGGGGGACGCGTTCACCGCGGGCCTGCTGAGCCGCATGGGCGCGCTCGGTACGTTCACCGCGACACCGACTCCGGAGGAGGTGAGGGACATGCTGTCGTTCGCCGCCCGGGCCGCCGCCTCGGTGTGCGCACAGGCGGGCACGGAACCTTCACCGCCCGTGTGAGGAGCAGCCCTCGGAGGCGGTCCCGCGCCCACGCGCGGTTCACGCCTCATCGCTCACAGCACGGGTCCGCGGTCCGGCCCCTCGGGTGAGGCGTCGCCGGGGAGGAACCGGCACCTCACGGGGGGCCGACCGCGCCGAGCGTGGACATGTGCCCACGTGAGGGCCCGCCCGGCGGCTGCCCGCTGATTCCCGCCGGCCGCGACCGGACGCGGTGTCCGGCATACGGAACGAGTCCGGTGCGGACTGCGCCCGTGGCGCCCGGGTGAGGCATTCTCTGCTGGTCGGGCAGAACGGGCCCGCGGCGATGAGAGGATCTTCCGCCGCGGTCCGTGAGCGAGAAGGATGCGGAACCAGATGGCAGACAATTCGGACCTGTTGGCCTTCGTGCGGGCACGCCTCGCCGAGGAGGAGAGTGTCGCGCGGGAAGCGGGCGGCGACGGCTGGCGCACCCCGGCCGAGGCGCCCGGTGAGGTGCACGACCGCACCGGCGGCATCGCGTTCGTCGTACGGGCGCGCGGCTACGACCGGCACATCGCCCTCCAGGACCCGGCGCACACGCTGCGCCGCATCGAGACCACCAGGGTGCTCCTGGACGAGTACGAGGAGATCGCGGTTCTGGACTCCGATCGCCCGGCCCAGGACTTCACCTCGGGCCGCGCCGTCGGGCTGGGGTTCGTCGTCCGCCAGATGGCCGCCGAGCACGCCGGGCACCCCTCCTACCGGGTGAAGTGGCTGCCCCGCTTCTCCCACTGGGGCCCGCCCTCCCCTCCGGAATGAAGGCCGGCCAGGGCGTCCCCGCGGGGGCCGGTTCGCCTCGCGGGGCGGCCGGGCACCAGGAATGCTGGGGGAGGCACCACCGTCGCCGACCCCGAGGAGACATGGATGACGGGCACAGTCGGTCCCCTGGAGGGCCGTGTCGCCGTCGTGACCGGCGCGGCGCGGGGCGTCGGCGCGGCCATCGCGCGGGACCTGTGGAGCCGGGGCGCCACGGTCGCTCTGCTCGGCCTGGAGGAACCGGGCCTGGCAGCGGTGCGGGACTCGCTCCCCGGCCGTGCGCGGTGCTGGGAGGCCGATGTCACCGACGAGACCGCCATGGCGGAGGTGGCCGACGACGTCCGGAGGCAGCTCGGGCCCGTCTCGGTCGTGGTCGCCAACGCGGGGCTGGCCGAGGGCGGCCCCTTCGCGGAATCCGACCCGGCGACCTGGCGGCGCGTGGTCGAGGTCAACCTGATCGGCAGTGCGATCACCGCACGTGCCTTCCTGCCCCAGCTGCGCGCCACGCGTGGCTACTACCTCCAGATCGCCTCGCTGGCCTCCATCGGTGCCGCGCCCATGATGAGCGCCTACTGCGCTTCCAAGGCCGGTGTGGAGTCCTTCGCGCACGCGCTGCGCGCCGAGCTCGCCCACGAGCACGTCGGGGTGGGCATCGGCTACCTGAACTGGACCGACACCGACATGATCCGCGACGCCGACCGGTACGCCGTGCTGCGTGAGCTGCGGGCGCACATGCCCCGGCCTGCGCGCAAGGTCTACCCCGCGGAGTTCGTGGCGCGCCGCATGGGGCGCGCCGTGGAGCGGCGCAGCGCCGCGGCGTACGTGCCCGCGTGGCTCCGCACCACGCAGTGGGTGCGTGCCGCGATGCCCCCGGTCGTGACGGCCGTCTCGAAGCGCGTGCTGCCCGGCCTGGAGCGGCGGAGCCCCTTCGAGGCCACGGGGCTCCTGGGAGCCGGCGGCCGGGCCGACGCCGTGGGCCGACGGCACCCGGAGTGAGTACGGGGGAGCGGCTCGTCTGAGTACGTGACCCGATGGCGGCACGGGCCCCCGGCGGTCGAATGGGGTCATGGCCCCCGACGCGCCGACGCGCCCCCGCATCCAGAACCTGACCACTGCCGGAACGGCCCTGGCCGTGACCCTGCTCCCGCTGGCCGTCGGCGTCCTGCTGGCCAGGACGATGGCGCTGGATCCGATGACGCCCGTGAACGCGCTGGTCACCAGCGGCGGACAGCGCGTCCGTCTGGCCCCTTCGCGATGGATGCTGAAGGCCCGGACGCACGAGCTTCTGTCCCGGACCGGTGTCGGCAAGGGGGAAGCGGTATTCTCCTCACCGGTTCCCTGGCCGAAACGGCGTGGCACGGCTCCGACCGGTGGAACGCCTCCCATCGCGCGGCCGGCGGCTCCAGTGGGTGGGGCCTGTGCATCGGGGGACGGCAAGTGATGTCAGGATGGGCACATGACCATCAAGGCGTATTTCGACATCACCATCGACGACCAGCCCGCAGGGCGGATCGTGTTCAACCTCTTCGACGACGTGGCCCCCAAGACCGCGGAGAACTTCCGTGCGCTGGCCACCGGCGAGCAGGGCTTCGGTTACGCGGGCTCCCCGTTCCACCGGGTCATCCCGGACTTCATGCTCCAGGGCGGCGACTTCACCAACGGCAACGGCACCGGCGGCAAGAGCATCTACGGCGAGAAGTTCGCCGACGAGAACTTCACCCTGAAGCACAACAAGCCCGGTCTGCTCTCGATGGCCAACGCCGGCCCGAACAGCAACGGCTCGCAGTTCTTCATCACGACCGTCGTCACCCCGTGGCTGGACGGCAAGCACGTCGTGTTCGGTGAGGTCGCCGACGAGGAGAGCATGGGCCTCGTCCGCAAGATCGAGTCGTACGGCTCCTCGAACGGCAAGACCAAGGCGAAGATCGCCGTCTCCGGGTCCGGCGTTCTCTGACGCACTCGACGGGGCTCCCGGCCGGGTCGTGCGGCTGGGGGCCCCGAGTCACGTCCGGGCGTGGCCCGGCCCCCAGGGGGCCGGGCGTCCGGAAGGCGTACCGTACGCCGACTCGATCGTGACCCGGCCTCCAGGGCTGGCATGATCAGGGCATGAACGAGCGCATCATCGCCGCGTGTGACGGGGCATCGAAGGGCAATCCGGGACCTGCCGCCTGGGCGTGGGTCGTGGCCGATGACCTGGGCAACCCTCAGCGGTGGGAGGCGGGTCCGCTGGGTACCGCCACGAACAACGTCGCCGAGCTCACCGCCCTGCTGGAACTGCTGAGGTCGACCGATCCCGCTGTGCCCGTAGAGGTGCGCATGGACTCGCAGTACGCGATGAACGCGGTGACCAAGTGGCTGCCGGGGTGGAAGCGCAACGGCTGGAAGACCTCGGCGGGCAAGCCGGTCGCCAACCGGGAACTGGTGGTCGGCATCGACGAGCTGCTGAGCGGCCGCAGCGTGACCTTCCGCTACGTTCCGGCGCACCAGGTCGACGGCGACCCGCTCAACGCGGTGGCCGACCATGCCGCGAGTGAGGTGGCCGTCTCGCAGCAGGCGGCGGGTACCGCCCATGGCAGCGCGGAGATGCCGGTGCCGGCGCCCGCCCGCTCGACGAAGAGCCGGACGGCGGGAGCGGGGGCCGACAAGGGCGGGTCCTCGGCCGGCTCCACCGGACGGCCGCGCTCGGGCGGCACGATCCGGGCCAAGTTCGCGGGCCGGTGCCACTGCGGAAAGCCGTACGCGGCCAAGGACATGATCGCCAAGAATCCGAACGGCTGGGGTCACCCGGAGTGCCGGGCGGCGCTCGCCTGAGCTGCCACGGGGTGCTCAGACATCGGCCCAGACGAGGCGGCCGGACACGCTGGTGCGTGTGCCCCAACGCGTCGCCAGCGCGTCCACGAGCATGAGACCACGGCCGTCCTCGGCCACCGAGGCGAGGACGGAGGCATCGTCCGGGCCGCCCGAGACCACCGGGCCAGGGCCCTCCGTGCCACGTGCCCCGTCTGCGGGAGCGCCGCAGGGCTCCGCCTTCCGGGGACCGGGCAGGCCGGCCACGTGCAGCCTGCCGCGGTTCCACACGCAGATGCGCACCCGGCCGGGAGTCCGCAGCACGCGGCACCGGATCCGCCGGCCCGCGGTGTGCTCCACGGCGTTCGCGACCAGCTCGGTCATCACCAGGGCCGCCGTCTCGACGCGCTCGTCGGGCTCTCCCCATCCCCGCATGGCTTCCTGCACACGGTGCCTGGCGACAGGGACACCCCGGGGGAGTCGGGGGATCCACCAGCTCTGTGCGCTCCGGGCGCCCGAGCCCTCGGGGGCCGGACGCGTACGTATGACTATTTCCGACATGTACGTACTGTCCGCGCAAAGCGCATACTTTGCAAGAGACAGAATGTGGGGATGGGTCCGATTCGGCGGCTGCGACCGCTCCGACACCCCACCCCGCGCCGGAGCAGGCGAGGAAGGTGCGTGGATGAGGCCCCGGTCCGGCCCCACCGTCGAACACCGCGTCCTGGCGGCGCGCCTGCGGATGCTGCGGGAGCGTGCGGGCGTCAGCCTCCAGGCGGCGGCCGTGGCGCTGGGCGCCCACCCCGCCACGGTCCGGCGCATCGAACGCGCCGAGACCGGGCTCGACGCCCACCAGGTCCGTGTCCTCCTGGAGCGGTACGCGGTCCCCGCCGCCGAGGCCGAGCCGATCATGGCGGGGATCGCGGCCGCGAACCTGCCCGGCTGGTGGCACCGGTGGCGGGACACGCTGGAGCCGTGGCGACAGGAGGTCATCGGCATCGAGTCGTCCGCCGCGCTCATCCGGACCTGGCACCCCGCCCTGGTACCCGAACTCCTGCGCATCCCCGCCTACGAAGCCGTTCTGTGCCGGGCCCTGACCGGCGGTTCCCGGCGGCGGCGCGACCAGCACCTGGAACTGCTGGCTGAGCGCCGACGCCGGCTGGCGGAGCGCGGCGCCGCCCTCTGGGCCCTGATGCCCGCCGCGGCCCTCCACACGGATGTCGGCGGGCCCGCCGTGATGGCCGCACAGCGGGCGGCGCTGGAGGAGGCGGCCGGCCTGCGGCACCTCACCGTGCAGGTGCTGCCGCTCGACTCCCCGCCGCACCCCCTGACCGGGGTCCCGCCGCTCCACCTGCTCCGCGTCCCGGTCGCGGAGATCGGGGACCGGGCGATCCTGGAGATCCCGGGGGCCCGGGTGGACATCATCGACGAACCGGCCGCCGTCATGGACTACCGCATCCGGCTGGACGGAGCGTGCGCGATCGCACCACCCCCCGGTTCGCCCCTGCCCCCGCCCCTGCCCTCCGCCGGGCCGGAGGACAACCGGAACACCGGAAAGCCTTGAAGGACCGGCCAGTTGTGGTTTCGAACGCCCGATGACGGTCACGCGCACAGTGCGGAACCGAAACGGAGCCCGAGAAGGAGTGAGCGACATGGACAACTGGCGCATGCGCGCGGCCTGCCGCGAAGAGGATCCGGACCTGTTCTTCCCCATCGGCAGCAGCGGTCCCGCGGTCATGCAGACCGCGGAGGCCAAGACCGTCTGCGGGACCTGCCCCGTACGGGAAAAGTGCCTGGAATGGGCCCTGGAGAACGGCCAGGACGCGGGTGTCTGGGGAGGCATGGACGAGAACGAACGCCGTGCCCTGAAGCGTCGCCGTGCCCGGCAGCAGGCCAGGAGCCACGGGTGACGCCTCCTGGCCCCGGGCGCTCCGCCGGGAGACGATGAACCATGGACATCTCGGTCTGGCTCCTCATCGGCGCGCTGGCGCTCCTGCTCATGGCGGGTGCCGCAGCCGTCCTCCTGGTACGGGTGATCCGGGCCAGGAAGCTCCTCGTCGACGCGGGCGTCCCCTTGCGGAACAAGGCGCTCGTGTGGGCGGCGATGATCTACACCGTGTCGCCCGTCGACCTCCTGCCGGACCCCGTCTATCTCGACGACATCGGCTTCCTGCTGCTCGCCCTGCGCTCGCTGCACGCCGCGGCGGACGCGGCCCGCCCATGGCGGGGGAAGGCGGCCGGTGCGACGCCGCCGGGCGCAACACCGACGGAACGCGACGGCAACCTTTCGGCTTCCGGGAGCAACTGAGGGGGCGTAAGCCGTCCCCTGCCAGAAGGTGCCTCTCGTGGAGCCTCTGCTTCCCCCCTCCGATCCCCGCCCCCACCGCAGACGCCGCACCACCCGTACCCGTGCGCTGGTCGGCGCTCTGACGGCCGGGCTGCTCGCCGCCGGTGGCCTCGTAGCACTCGGCCCGGCCTCGCAGGCCGCCACCGCGCGGCAGGCCGAAGCGCTCGACCGCGGCGTCGTGAGCGTGCACACCGACAGCGGGAACCTCGTCAGCTGGCGCTGGCTGGGCACCGACCCCGACAACGTCTCCTTCAACGTCTACCGGGCCGGCACCAAGGTCAACGCCACCCCGGTCACCGCGTCCACGAACTACTTCCACTCCGGTGCGCCCGCCACCGCCGACTACACCGTGCGCGCGGTCGTCGACGGCGTGGAACAGGGTGACTCCGTGCACGCGGTCCAGTTCCGGGCCGGATACAAGGACGTACCCATCAGCCCGCCCGCCGGAGGGACGACACCCGACGGCGTGGCCTACACCTACGAGGCCAACGACGCGTCCGTCGGCGACCTGGACGGCGACGGCGCCCTCGACTTCATCCTGAAGTGGCAGCCCACCAACGCCAAGGACAACTCCCAGTCCGGCTACACGGGCAACACGATCGTCGACGGGATCCGTCTCGACGGCACCCGTCTCTGGCGGATCGACCTCGGGCGCAACATCCGCTCGGGCGCGCACTACACCCAGTTCCAGGTGTACGACTACGACGGTGACGGCCAGGCCGAGGTGGCGATGAAGACCGCCGACGGCAGCGTCGACGGCACCGGAAAGGTGATCGGCAGCTCCTCCGCCGACCACCGCAACTCCGCCGGATACATCCTGTCCGGGCCTGAGTTCCTGACGATGTTCAACGGGCGGACCGGCGCGGCGATGGGCACCGTCGACTACGTCCCCGCGCGCGGCACGGTGTCCTCCTGGGGTGACTCCTACGGCAACCGGGTCGACCGCTTCCTCGCCGGTACCGCCTACCTGGACGGCGCGAGGCCGTCCCTGATCATGGCGCGCGGTTACTACACGCGCAGCGTCATCGCCGCCTGGGACTGGCGGGGCGGAGCCTTCACCCGGCGCTGGACCTTCGACACGAACAGCTCGACCAACGCCGGCAAGGGCTACGACGGCCAGGGTAACCACCAGCTGTCCGTCGCCGACGCCGACGGTGACGGCAAGGACGAGATCATGTACGGCGCCATGGCCGTGGACGACAACGGCAGCGGACTGTGGACGACGAAGAACGGCCACGGCGACGCCATGCACGTAGGGGATCTCGACCCCTCCCGGGCAGGTCTCGAGGAGTTCAAGGTCGACGAGGACAGCTCGAAGCCGTCCTCGTGGATGGCCGACGCGAGGACCGGCCAGATCCTCTGGTCCACCCCGGCGGGCGGGGACAACGGGCGCGGCGTGTCCGGTGACATCTGGTCCGGCAGCGCCGGCGCCGAGTCGTGGTCCTCCGCCGTCTCAGGCGTGCGCGGTCCGAAGGGCAACGTGGTGACCAGCCGCAAGCCGTCCAGCTCCAACTTCCTGTCCTGGTGGGACGGTGACACCACTCGTGAACTGCTCGACGGCACCCACATCGACAAGTACGGCACGTCGGGCGACACCCGGCTGCTGACCGGGGCCTCGGTCCACTCGGGGAACGGCAGCAAGGCCACGCCCGCGATCTCCGGTGACCTCTTCGGAGACTGGCGGGAGGAGGTCGTCTGGGCGACCACCAACAACACGGCGCTGCGGATCTACTCCACGCCGCACGAGACCGGCACGAAGATCACCACCTTGCTGCACGACACCATGTACCGGACGGCACTGGCCTGGCAGAACACCGCTTACAACCAGCCGCCGCATCCCAGCTTCGCCATCGGCAGCGGGATGGCCACCGCGCCCCGGCCGAGCGTCATCACGCCGTAGCGCGCCTGCGGGCCGTGCCCCCTCTCCTCTTCGGGCGCGGCCCGCTCGTCGGCGGTCCTACTCGCCCGTGACGGGGTCGCGCCCCGTGAGGCAGTAGAGACCTCCCGCCGGGTCCCGCATCACCGTCCACCCGTCGCCCTCGCGCACGAACTCGGCGCCCCGCGCTTCGTGCCGCGTCCTTCCGGCGGCCAGGTCGGAACACGCCACGTCCAGGTGCGCGGAGGCGGCGCGGGGCTCCTCCAGACGCTGGACGAGCAGATGGACCGGAAGATCCTGGGACGGGCGGAGCACATGGAACTCCCGGTGGTCACCCGGGCGGGCGTCCCAGCCGGTCAGTCCCGCCCAGAACGCGACCTCCGCGTCGAACACGGCCGGTGACACGTCGAGGCAGAGCTGGTCCAGCCGGCTCGTGGCAATGCCGGGACCCGCGAGGATCGGGGGCCGCCGCTTCTGGCCGCGCCAGGGCACGACGCAGAAGGGCTGGCCGCCGGGGGAGCGGAGGACCGTCAGCTCCGTTTCCCGGGCCGTGATCTCCGCGCCCAGCCGGCAGGCCAGGGCGGTGAAGGCGGGCATGTCCTCCACCGCCAGATCGGGATGAGCCCCGCCCGCCCCGCCCACCGATTGGACCGCCAGGCAGGCGTCAGCCCCGCCCGGGAGCAGGGTGGTGAATTCGCCCCGCTCGCCCCACGGCGTGGAGACACGAGTCCCGGTGACCGCGCTCCAGAAGGCGGCGGCTCGCCCGGCGGCCGCCGCCGGGCGGTCGATGAAGGCGTACGTCCAGCGGATCACGGTGCTCCTCTGCGGTGGGCCCGACGCGGCTCCTGGCGGCCTTCATCGTGCCAGGACCAGGGCTTCGAAGGCCCGTTCATCCCTCGTTCACCGGTCGGATCCGCCCGTGGCGTTCCCCCGCACGCCGTGGGGACCTACGCTCGGCCCGAATCGATCAACGCTGGTCCGTGTTGACAACGTTGTCCACTTCTGTCGGAGGTATCCGAGAACATGCCCTCCAGAGCGTCCGCGGCCCGGCGCCTCACCGCACGGGCCGCCGCGATCGTCCTCACCGGCGCGCTCGCCGGCGCCGTCACACCGCCGGCCGCCCAGGCGGAGGTGCTCGTCACGCGTCCCACCGCCTACGTGGACCCGATGATCGGCACGGCGAACGGCGGCAACACCTATCCCGGAGCGGTCCGTCCGTACGGGATGATCGCCTGGTCACCGACCAGCACCACGGGCGACCAGACGAGCACCGGGGCGGCCAACGGTTACGAGTACGGGGTGACCCGGATGCGCGGACTGAGCCTCACCCACGTCAACGGGGCGGGGTGCAATCCCGGAGCCGCGGGTGACGTGCCCATCATGCCGTTCGTCGGCGATGTCACCTCGTCCCCTTCCGCGGACACCAGGGACGCCGTCTACGCGTCCGGCTTCTCCCACGACAACGAGCGTGCCGTGCCCGGCCGTTACACCGTCGGACTGGACTCGGGCGCCACGGCGGACCTGGCCGTCAGTGAACGCGCGGGAGTGGCGGACTTCAGCTTCCCGGCGGACAAGCCCGCCAATCTCCTCTTCCGGGTGTCGAACTCCCTCAACGGCAGCGAGGACGCCGAGGTCGACATCGACACCGCCCACCGCAAGGTGACCGGTTCGGTGCTCACCGGGGCCTTCTGCGGCCGTCGCGCCAACGGTGGTACCAACAACCGCAAGAGCTACTACAGGCTCTACTTCAGCGCCTCCTTCGACCGTGACTTCGCCTCCACGGGAACCTGGCGCGACGGCACCCTCGCACCGGGCGCGACCAGCGGAAGCGGTGGCGAGGGTTACGCCACCGGGGCCGACCGGGCCGGGCGCGGATCCGGCGGCTGGGTCGGCTTCGACACCGGGGCCGACGACGACGTCCGCATGAGGATCGGGATCTCCTACGTCAGTCAGGCCGGCGCCGAGGCCAATCTCCGCAAGGAGATCACGCCGAGGGCGAGCGTCGACGACGTGGCCCGGGCGGGATCCGCAGCCTGGGACCGTGAACTCGCCGCCGTGCGCACCGGGGGCGGGAGCGACGCGCAGCGCACCTCGTTCTACACCGCGCTGTACCACTCGCTGATGCAGCCGAACCTGATCAGTGACACCGACGGCCGCTACCCGGGCATGGACGGGAGGCCGCACCGCGTGGTGCGGGGGCAGAAGGCGCAGTACAGCAACTTCTCCGGCTGGGACCAGTACCGCGCACAGATCCAGCTCCTCGCCCTCCTCAAGCCGAGGATCGCCGGTGACTTCGCCCAGTCGCTGTACAACTTCGCCCGGCAGAACGGAGGCGTCTGGGACCGCTGGGTGCACGTCAACGGTGCCACGCACGTGATGACCGGTGACCCCACGGCCGCCACCCTCGCCACGTTCTACGCCATGGGTGTGCGCAACTTCGACTACGAGGGCGCCTTCGAGTCCCTGGCCCGCCAGGCCACCGTGCCCCACCTGGACGGCCTCTCCGACGCGGGCTGTCCCGGCCAGTGCACCGGCCAGCGGCCCAACCTCGCCCAGTACCTCGAATCCCACTACGCCGCCCATGACGTCTGCCACTGCTGGGGCGGTGCCGCCGAGACCCTGGAGGACGCGGTCGCCGACGCGGCGCTCGGGCGCTGGGCCCGGCTGCTGGGGCGTGACGAGGAGGCCGACGCCTTCGAGGAGCGCGGCACCTGGTGGCGCAACGTGTTCAACCCCGCGGCCGGCGACGGAGCCGGGACCACCGGCTACATCCAGGCGCGCAACCTCGACGGCTCCTGGGTGACCCCCTTCGGTCCGGGCAGTGACCGAGGCTTCGCCCAGGGGACCAGCGCCACGTACACCTGGATGGTCCCGCAGGACGTGCAGGGCCTGGCGGCAGCCATGGGCGGCCGGGAGACCGCGGCGAAGAGGCTGGACGGCTTCTTCCACAAGGCGGACGGTTCCTGGTCGGTCAAGGGCGGTGACGCGCTGCGCTACGACCCGACCAACGAGCCGGGCATCCACGCCCCGTGGCTCTACAACGCGCTGGGTCAGCCCTGGAAGACCCAGGAGACCGTGCGTGAGATCGTGAACACGGTCTACGGGACCGGCCCGCGCGGTCTGCCCGGCAACGACGACCTCGGCACGATGTCGGCCTGGTACGTCTTCTCGGCGCTCGGCATCTACCCGCAGACGCCGGGCAGCGCCACCATGCTGCTGGGGGCGCCGCTCTTCCCGTCCGCGGTGCTGGACCGGCCGCAGGGCGGGGACATCCGCATCAGCGCTCCGCAGGCCGATGCCACACATCCGTACATCGACGCGGTCAGCGTCGACGGGCGGGCGAGTGACAGGTCCTGGACGGACGCCCGGCTGGTCACCCGGGGCGGGTCGCTGACCTACCGGCTCACCGACCGGCCGAACACGTCCTGGGCCACGGGGCCTGCGGGCCTTCCGCAGTAGTACACCGGCCGTACCTGTTCCGGAGCCCGGTGGGCGGCCCCGTGCCGTCCTCCGGGCTCCGGCGTGCCCGGAGGGGAGGGCAGGAGGGGCCCGGATTTTCTATCGTTGAAAATTCTGGGTGCACGACCGTTGTCAGGTGTTTGAGGCTGTGGCTCAATGTTCGACTATGTGCAGTGCTCCGCGGTTCGGGGCACTTCGGCTTCTTCGACGAGGACGACGCCTTGATACGACAACTAGCCCGCCCCCGCACGCTCTTCAGATCACTCGCCTGTACGGCGGCGCTGCTGCTCCCTGTGGGGGCCATCCTGGTCCCGGCTGCCGCCGCGTCCCCCGCCGCGGGCACCGCCTCCGCACCGGCCGCCTCGGCGGAGGTCCCCTCCACCGAGGTGCGCGGCCTCAAGGGTGAGTACTTCGCCATGTCCGCCCCGGGCGCCCGCGACTTCGCGGAGCTCGGCGCCGTGGCACTCGACCCGGAGATCAACTTCCCCGGCCTGACCGGTGCGTTCGAGTCGGCCACCGGAAGGACCGAGCACACCACCGCCCGCTGGACGGGGCAGATCGAGGCCCCGGAGACCGGCGACTACACCTTCGCCGCCATCGGTGACAACGGCTTCCGGCTCTTCATCGACGACAAGGCCGTCATCGACCACTGGGAGCCGGACTGGGACAAGGAGCAGACCAGCGCGCCGATCGCACTCGAGGCCGGCGAACCGCACACGTTCCGGCTGGAGATGTTCCAGGACACCGGCGGAGCGAACATGTTCCTGCGCTGGTCCAGCGCGAAGCTCGCCAAGCAGCTCGTCCCCGAGTCGGCCTTCACCCCGCCCGCCGACTTCGAGGTCTACCCGGTCGGGCTGAGCGTCGCCGAGAACGGTCTGAAGCTGCAGGCCGCCTTCGACCACGACATCAGCGGCATCGAGGACGTGAAGGACCACCTCGCCGTCGAGGCGGACACCACGCCGATGCCCGTCAAGTCGGTCGCGAGGGTCCCGGGCAACCGCAAGGCCCTAGTCGTCACCCTCGATGCGGCCGTCCAGAAGGGCCAGCAGGTCAAGTTCGCGTACGACGGTGAGGGCGGCCTGAAGGCCGGCGACGAGACAGTCCCGGAGATCAGCCGCCGGGCGAAGAACCTCTCCACGCACCGGCTTCTCACCCCGTGGGGCGAGAAGGTCGACCGCAGGAACCCGCTGCCCGAGTACCCCCGCCCGCAGCAGGTGCGCGACGACTGGAAGAACCTCAACGGACCGTGGGAGTTCGCCGGGGCCGAGGCGGGCGAGCAGCCGGTCTTCGGCAGGAAGCTCGACGAGCGCATCACCGTGCCGTACCCCGTCGAGTCCCAGCTCTCCGGACTGGAGCGCCACGAGGACCACATGTTCTACCGCAAGCTGGTCACCGTGCCCAAGGGCTGGTCGGTCGGCAAGCGGAGCGGTGACGACCGGCTGAAGCTCAACTTCGGTGCCGTCGACTACCAGGCCCGGGTCTGGGTCAACGGCAAGCAGGTCGCCGAGCACACCGGCGGCTACACCGCCTTCAGCGCCGACATCACCGACGCCCTCAAGGGCAGCGGCCCCCAGGAGATCGTGGTCGCGGTCACCGACACCACGGGAGCCGACCAGCCCACGGGCAAGCAGTCCCCCAACCCCAGCGGCATCTTCTACACCGCTTCCTCCGGCATCTGGCAGACCGTCTGGATGGAGCCCGTCGCGCCCGCCGCCGTCGACTCCCTGAAGACGACGCCCGACATCGACAAGGGCCGGCTCGCCCTGACGGTCGACTCCGAGAACGCCTCGAAGTCCGCCCGCGTCACCGCCGTCGCCCGGGACAAGAAGGGCAAGGTCGTCGGCACCGTCACAGGCCCGGCCAACAGCGAGCTGAGCCTGCCGGTCGCCGGGCAGCACCTGTGGACGCCGGACGACCCCTACCTGTACGACCTCCAGGTCACCCTCAAGGACGGCCGCTCCAAGGACACCGTCGACAGCTACTTCGGGATGCGGTCCTTCGGCGTCGCCGAGGTCGGCGGCTACCAGAAGCTGGTGCTCAACGGGAAGCCGTTCTTCTCCCTCGCCCAGCTCGACCAGGGCTTCTACCCGGACGGCCTGAACACGGCGCCCAGCGACGACGCACTGGTCTTCGACCTGAAGGCCCAGAAGGACCTCGGCTTCAACTCCGTCCGCAAGCACATCAAGGTCGAGCCCGCCCGGTGGTACTACCACGCGGACCAGCTGGGCCTCCTGGTGTGGCAGGACTTCGTCTCCGGCAACCTCACCGGCGAGAAGGGCCAGAAGGCCTTCCTCGACCAGGGCGCCGAGATGATGGAGCAGATGCACAACTACCCCTCCATCGGAGCCTGGATCGTCTTCAACGAGGGCTGGGGCGAGTGGGACCGCACCGAGACCGGCAGGATCACCGAAAAGGTCCAGGCCGCGGACCCCTCGCGCGTCGTCAGCGCCCACAGCGGTGTCAACTGCTGCAACTCCAAGGGCGATTCCGGCAAGGGCGACATCATCGACCACCACGACTACAACAACACCGACCCGGCCTTCCCGGACGAGACGCGCGCAGCGATCGACGGTGAGCACGGTGGCTTCACCCTGCGCATCCCCGGCCGCATGTGGCCCGGCGCGCCCACCGCGATCTACAGCGGTGTCGCGGACAAGGACGCCCTGACCGCCAAGTACGTCGACAACACCCGCACGTACTACCTGGAGCAGGCCGGCGCCGAACTCTCCGGCTCCATCTACACCCAGGTGACCGACCTGGAGAACGAGCTCAACGGTCTCTGGACGTACGACCGCCGTGAGATCAAGGTCGACCCGGCGAAGGTACGGGCGATCAACGAGGAGGTCATCGCGGCCGGCGCGGCCGCCGGTGAGCGGGACGAGGTCAAGGGCGGCGGTGCCTGGTCGCTCGACGAGAACGAGGGCACCAAGGCAGCCGACAGCGGCCCGAACCAGAAGGACCTGACCCTCACCGAGGGGGCGTCCTGGACGCCCGGAGTGCGGGGCTCGGCGCTGAAGTTCGACGGCGACGGCCAGTACGCGCAGACCGACGGCCCGGTCGTCGACACCACCGGCGACTACACCGTGTCCGCCTGGGCCTCGCTCGACGCGCTGCCGGGCAACTACGCGACCGTCCTCAGCCAGGACGGCCGCCGCCAGGAGAACCCGTTCTACCTTCAGTACGGGCAGGGCGGCTTCGCCTTCTCCACCCCCGGCGCCCACCGGGCGCGGCTGGAGATCGAGCCCGAGCTCGGCCGGTGGTACCACCTCGTCGGCGTACGCGGCGGCGACGAGATCAAGCTGTACGTCGACGGCAAGCTCGCCTCCACCGCGCAGGCCGGGACCGCGGACGTCAGCACGGGCGCGCTGTCCGTGGGCCGGGCCAAGTGGTCGGGCGGCAACACCGACTTCTGGAACGGCTCCGTCGACCAGGTGCGGGTGTACGACAAGGCGCTCACCGACCAGGAGGTGACCGCGCTCCACGACGGCGAACAGCCGTAGGTCACCGGACCGGACGACGGTTCCCGGCGGTGCGCGGCGACAGCGCCCGCACCGCCGGGAGTTCCGGCGCGGCAGGCCCCGGCTCAGACGGGGAAGACCGCGGCGCCCGTGCTCTCCCGTACCAGCAGCCGGTGCGGGACGACGATCCGGCGCGCCGGCAGCGAGCCGAGCCGGCCGAGCACACGCTCGGCCAGGCACTGCACCGCCCGTTCGGCGATCTGCTCGCGGTCCGGGGCGATCGTGGTGAGCGACGGTGCGGAGAACCGGCCGTCCTCGATGTCGTCGAAGCCCATCAGTGCCACATCGTCCGGCACCCGCACGCCCTGTTCGGCGGCGACGCGCAGCGCCCCCAGGGCCAGTTCGTCGCTGAAGCAGAAGACGGCGTCGGGGCGCTCGGGCCGGAGCAGCAGCTCACGCAGGGCCCGGGCGCCCTCCGCGCGGTGCAGGTCGGTCACCTCGACCTCGGCCACCGGGCTCAGTCCCGCGTCCCGCAGCCCCAGCCGAAAGCCCTCGGCGCGCAGTTCGGCCGTGCCGTGGCCCAGCCCGGACTGCAGTCCGATCGCGGCGACACGCCGACGGCCCAGTGCGACCAGGTGGGCCGTTGCCGCCCGGGCAGCTGCCACGTTGTCCAGGGCGACGTGGTCGATCGAGCCGAGCGGATCCAGTTCTCCGAGGACGACCAGGGGGAGACCGCCCGCGAGCGAGGCGAGTTCGGCCGGCGGCGTCGACCACGGGCTGATGACCATTCCGTCGACCTGGTGGCCCTCCGAGCCGTCGAGGAGACGCCGCTCCAGGTCCGCCCGCCCGCCCGTCCGCTCCAGGAGGACCGTCCAGCCGCGCGCCTGCGCGGCGTCGATGAGATGCCCGGTCAGCGCCCCGAAGTAGGGGGAGTGGATCTCGGGGACGACGACCCCGATGAGCCCGGTGCGTCCCTGCCGGAGGTTACGGGCGGCGAGGTTGGGGCGGTAGCCCAGTTCATCCACCGCCGCCATGACCCGCGCACGTGTGTCCGGGGCCACGGCCGCCGCATTGCTCACGACGTTGGAGACGGTCCGGACGGACACGCCCGCGAGCGCGGCGACGTCCTTGAGTCTCGCTGCCACGGCCGGTGTTCCTGCCCCTCGGTGCGCGGGGGCGGCGGACCGCGCCCTCTGAGCTGTGCACCGTAACAGGTCCTGCGGCACACGGATGTTCCTCACTCTTGCCACGTTGTTTGCAACGTTGCAACATGAGGGCGGCGCAGGGCGGATCCAGGTCGGGATCCGCTGGGAGCAGCCTGTTGCGCCGCATCCCCCCGATGAGAGGACCACCGCCATGCACGAGGCCGCGACACCCGCCGCCCCGCACCCGTACCCGCACCCCGACGAGGCGGTGCGGGACCTGTACTCGGCAGGGATCACCGCGTGCCGGGGCGCGTTCACCCCGCAGTGGGCCGGCCTGATGCGGGAGGACATCGACAGCGCCTTCGCCGAGGCCCGCGGCAGGGAGGGCGGCGCCGTCGGCAGGGGACCCCACCGGTACTACGTCGAGATCCACCCCGAGCAGTTGCGCGGCTTCGTGGACCTGGTCGATCATCCCTGGGTGCGCGGGGTGTCCGAGGCCGTCCTCGGGCCCGACTACCGCATCGTCGAGCTGGGCTTCGACGTCCCGCTGGCCGGAGCGATGAACCAGCCCTGGCACCGGGACTTCCCCATGCCGGACGCGACACGCCACGGCCGCCGGCTGACCTCCCTGGCCTTCAACCTCACCGCCGTCGACACCCGCGACGACATGGGCCCGTTCGAGATCGCGCCCGGCACCCAGTGGGACGACGACGCGCGCTTCGACCACGGGATGTTCCCGCCCCGCGAGGACCACCCGCGCTACGCCGGGCTCGCCGAACGGAAGTACCCGCGACGGGGCGACATCTCGGCCCGTTCCGCCCTGACGGTCCACCGGGGCACGGCCAACCGGTCGTCGGACCCGCGCCCCGTCCTGGTGCTGGGCGTCGACGCCCCGGGTGCGGGCAACGACGCCCACCACGACATGGCGGTCACCCGGGAGTACTGGGCGTCCCTTCCCGGCCGGGTGCGGGCGCACCTGCAGTGCCCCGTCGTGGAGGAGCTGACCCCCCTCGTCCAGAAGCACACGATCGAGGGCCTGGTCATGGGCGAGGCCTGACGGGCACGGTGTGCGAGGCCCCGGGCGACACATTTTGGAAACGCGACGTCAACTCTCTTGCCGCTTGCGGCACCTCGCCTATATAACGTTGTAAACCGAGCCGCCGAGAGGCCGCACAAGCCCTCACGACCGCAGTTCCCGCAGCTCGCAGAGGGTCGTGAGGAATTGCAGCGCCATCTGCCGCCGAGCGGCCGATGCACCGTCCCGCCATGCCCGACCGCACACCGAAGGGTGTGCCGTCACCTCGCCAAGGAGCGTCCCGCGCATGATGACCCAGCGTCGATCCCGAACCCTCGCCGCGGCCTGCCTGCTCGCCGCCACCGCCACGCTGGCCGCTTCCGGCTGTTCCAAGTCGGAGACCACGGACAGCGCGGGCAGTGACAGCAGCCAGGGAGCGCAGGCGGCGGAGTCTCCCGAGGCCGCCTCCGGTCCCGGCTGTTCCCTGCAGAGCTACGGCGCACCCAAGATCGACCTCAAGGACGCTGTGGTCGGCTTCTCCCAGTCGGAGAAGGAGGCCAACCCCTTCCGCATCGCCGAGACCCGGTCCATCAAGGACGAGGCGGCCAGGATCGGCGTCAAGAAGCTGCTCACCACCAACGCGCAGTCGCAGCTGTCCAAGCAGATCAGTGACATCCAGGACATGCTCTCCCAGGGCGCGCAGTTCCTCATCATCGCCCCGCTGAACTCCGACGGACTGGAGCCCGCGCTCAAGGCGGCAGCGGCGAAGCAGGTGCCCGTCCTCACCATCGACCGCAAGGTCAACTCCACGGCGTGCAAGGACTATGTGGCCTTCCTCGGCTCCGACTTCGTCGAGCAGGGCAAGCGTGCCGCCGACGCGATGATCAAGGCGACGGACGGCAAGGGCAAGGTCGCGATCCTCCTCGGCGCCTCGGGCAACAACGTGACCACCGACCGGACCAAGGGATTCGTCGACCGGATCAAGGCCGAGGCGCCCGGCATCGAGATCGTCGCCCAGCAGACCGGCGAGTTCGCCCGTGACAAGGGCCAGCAGGTCATGGAGCAGCTCATCCAGTCCAAGCCCGACATCACCGCCGTCTACGCGGAGAACGACGAGATGGGCCTCGGAGCCGTCACCGCGCTGAAGGCGGCCGGCAAGAAGCCCGGCAAGGACGTCAAGATCGTCTCGGTCGACGGCACCCGCAACGCCGTACAGGCCCTTGTCAACGGCGAGTACAACGCCGTCATCGAGTCCAACCCGCGCTTCGGACCGCTGGCCTTCGCGACCGCCCAGAAGTTCTACGGCGGCGAGGAGATCCCCGAGAACGTCATCATCACCGACCGCGCCTACGACGAGACCAACGCCAAGGAATCGCTCGGCGGGGCGTACTGATCCGCTTCTGAACGCATCGGCCCCGGCCGCCGTGGCGCTCGCACCAGCTCACGGCGGCTCCCGGGCCCTCCCTCTTGGACAGCGGAAGGCCGAGAACACCCATGGCACCACCCGAAGCAGTACCTCAGGCACCGGAGGTGGCCGCGCCCACGGCCTCCACGGTGCTCGAAGCCCGCTCGGTGAGCAAGCGGTTCCCCGGCGTCGTCGCACTCGACGACGTCACCTTCTCCCTGCGCGCGGGGGAGACCCACGCGCTCGTCGGTGAGAACGGCGCCGGCAAGTCCACCCTCATCAAGGTGCTGACCGGCGTGTACCGGCCCGACGGAGGTGAGCTGCGGATGGCCGGCGAACCGGTCGGGTTCGCCCGGCCCTTCGAGGCCCAGCAGGCCGGAATCTCCACCATCTACCAGGAGGTCAACCTCGTCCCGCTGATGAGCGTGGCGCGCAACATCTTCCTCGGCCGTGAACCCAGGAACCGCCTCGGGCTCATCGACTTCGGCCGCATGCACCGGGAAGCAGGCGAACTGCTCGACGGGTTCGGCGTCCGGGCCGACCCCCGGCGCCCCCTGCACACCCTGGGGATCGGCACCCAGCAGATGGTCGCCCTCGCCCGGGCCGTCTCCGTCAACGCCCAGGTCGTCATCATGGACGAACCCACCTCCTCGCTCGAACCGCGCGAGGTGGAGACCCTCTTCCGGGTCATCGGAAACCTGCGGGACCAGGGCATCGCCGTCCTCTACGTCAGCCACCGCATGGACGAGCTCTACCGCGTCTGCGACCGCGTCACCGTCCTGCGCGACGGCCGCCACATCCACACCGGCGACCTCGCCGGCCTCGACAGGATGCAGCTCGTTTCGATGATGCTCGGCCGCGACCTGTCCGAGGTGCGCCGCTCCGGAGTCACCAGCTTCGGCGCGGAAGGGCACGAGGCGGCCCGTACGCCCGTCCTCACCGCGACCGGGCTCTCCAGCCGCCTCCAGCTCCACGACATATCCGTCTCCCTGTACGCGGGCGAAGTGCTCGGCCTCGGAGGCCTCCTGGGCTCGGGCCGCAGCGAGACGGCGAAGGCACTCTCCGGAGCGCTGCCCCTGGACGCGGGCGAACTCACCGTCGACGGCACCGCCTTGAAGCGCCTCACCCCGGCCGCCGCCATCCGGGCCGGCATCAGTCTGCTGCCCGAGGACCGCAAGGCCGAGGGCATCGTGCCCGGACTCTCCGTCCGCGAGAACATCGTGCTGGCCGCGATGCCTCGCCTCTCCACGGCCGGTGTCGTCTCCCGGGCCAAGCAGGACCGGATCGTCGAGATCTTCATGAAGCGCCTGCGGATCAAGGCGTCGAGCCCGGAGCAGAAGGTCGGCGAACTCTCCGGCGGCAACCAGCAGAAGGTCCTGCTGGCCCGCTGGCTCTGTCTGGAACCCAAGGTCCTGCTGCTCGACGAACCCACCCGCGGCATCGACGTCGGAGCCAAGGCCGAGGTCCAGAGCCTCATCGACGACCTCGCCCGCGAGGGCCTCGCGGTCCTGCTCATCTCCTCGGACATCGAGGAGCTCATCGAAGGCGCCGACCGCATCGTCGTCCTGCGCGGCGGAGCCGTCGCCGGTGAACTGTCCGGCGACGACGTGGCCGAGGACCGGCTGCTCGAAGTGCTCGCCGACCACGCACCGCAGCCGGCGGACCGGGCCCCGGCCACCCAGGAGGACCCCCGATGAACCGGACAGCCGTCGCCCCGCCCACGAAGGGCGACACCCCCAGGAAGTCCACGCACCCCCTGGACCGGCTGCGTGACCCCGCCTGGTACCAGAAGTACGGCGTCTACGTGGCCGTGGCGGTGGTGCTGCTCTTCAACGCCCTGTTCACCGAACACTTCATGACCGCCGACAACTTCCGTACCCAGCTCGTCCAGGTCGCCCCCATCGTCATCGTCGCCCTGGGCATGGCCCTGGTCATCGGCACCGAAGGCGTCGACCTGTCCGTCGGCTCGACGATGGCGCTCGCCGCCGCGTTCCTGCCGCTCTACCTCGGATACGGGCTCGTACCCGCGCTCGTGGTCGCCCTGCTGGCCGGCGCGGTCGTCGGCGCGGTCAACGGCGCACTGGTCTCCCTCGTCGGGCTCCAGCCCATCGTGGCCACGCTCGCCCTGTTCGTCGGAGGCCGCGGCCTGGCCCTGGTCATGGCCGACGGCCAGCTCAAGCAGATCGTCAATCCCGACCTGCTGTCGCTGGGCACCGGCTCCTTCCTCGGGATCCCGCTGGTCGTCCTGATCGCCGCCGTACTGGCCGTCGCCGTCGCCTTCCTGGTGCAGCGCACCACCTTCGGCCGGCAGGTCGTCGCCATCGGCGGCAACCGCTCCGCCGCCGCGCTCGCCGGGCTGCCCGTCAAGCGGGTCCTCATCGGCGTGTACGTGATCTGCGGAGTGCTCGCCGCGCTCGCCGGGATCCTCGCCACGGCCAGACTCACCGCGAGCGATCCCTCCTCGCTCGGCACCCTCATGGAACTCTCCGCCATCACGGCGGTCGTGGTCGGTGGAACCCCCCTCAACGGAGGCTCCGTCCGGGTCCTCGGCACCGTGGCGGGCGCCCTGCTCATGCAGCTCCTGCGCGCCACACTCGTCAAGCACGACCTGCCCGACTCCACCGCACAGATCGCCCAGGCGGCCATCATCATCGCCGCCGTCTACGTCGCCCGGGAGCGTCGGTCCCGATGAACGAAACCAAGCCCGCCACCGCGGCCCCGGCCCCCGGGCCGACGACGGCACCCCCGGCCCGCCCCACCGCCGGACCCGAACGGACCGGCCGGCAGCGCGCCGCCGAACTCCTTCAACGCCAAGGCGTCCTCGCGGTCCTGCTGGCCGTCGTGATCGCCGCCTCCTTCATCTACCCGACCTTCGCGTCCCTGGACAACGCCCGCGGTGTGACCATCCAGGCGTCCTTCCTCGCCGTGGTCGCGCTCGGCATGACGATGGTCATCATCACCGGCGGCATCGACCTGTCCGTCGGATCGGTCTTCGCCCTCGGCGGAGTACTCGCCGCCTGGGCCTCGCAGTACGGATTCCTCGCCGCGCTGCTGCTCCCCCTCGTGGTGTGCGGCGGAATCGGCCTGCTCAACGGACTCCTGATCGCCCGGGGCAACATGGCCCCGTTCATCGTCACCCTCGCCACCCTGCTGGGCGCCCGCGGCCTGCTGCTCGCCCTCACCGACGAGGGCGCCACCACCTACCTGGTGCCCAAGGGCTCGGCCTTCGCCGAGCTCGGCCAGGGCAGCGTCTGGGGCTTCGGCCACCCGATCCTCATCGCGCTGGTGCTCTTCGGAGCCGGCGGACTCGTCCTGCAGCGCACCTCGTTCGGGCAGACACTCTTCGCGGTCGGCGGCAGCAGTGACGCGGCCACCCTGATGGGCCTCCCCGTCGCCCGCACGAAGATCCTCGTCTACACACTCAGCGGCCTGCTCGCCGGGCTCGCCGGCGCACTCAACGCCGCCAGGCTCTCCTCCGGCGTCACCATCGTCGGGGTCGGCATGGAACTCGACGCGATCTCCGCCGTCGTCATCGGCGGCACCCTGCTCGTCGGCGGCGCGGGGTCCATCAGCGGCACGCTCTGGGGCGTCCTGCTGCTGGCGGTCATCCAGAACCTCATCAACCAGATCGGCTCGCTCAACTCCTCCTACCAGTCCGTGGTCAGCGGCGGCTTCCTTATCGTTGTGGTGGTGGCCCAGCGTTACCTGGCACGCAGTCGCAGAAGTACCTGACGACGGCCACGGGCCGAGGGCCGGACCACAGACCGAGTCGAGCCGAACCAAGGAGTGCCGTGGGCGTCAGCCTCAAGGACGTAGCGCAACGGGCGGGCGTGTCCATCAAGACCGTGTCGAACGTGGTGAACAACTATCAGCACGTCACACCCGCGATGCGCGCCAGGGTGCAGCAGGCGATCGACGAGCTCGGCTACCGGCCGAACCTCACCGCCCGTCACCTGCGCAAGGGCCGCACCGGCATCATCGCCCTCGCCGTCCCCGAATTCGGCAACCCGTACTTCGCCGAACTGGCCGGGGCGGTCATCGACGCCGCCGCCCGGCACGACTACACCGTCCTGGTCGACCACACCGCCGGCCTCCGGGAGAAGGAACTCCTGGTCAGCCAGGGATTCCGCTCCCATGTGATCGACGGCCTCATCCTCAGCCCCATCCACCTGGAGACCGAGGACCTGATGGCGCGCACCGAGACGGCGCCCCTGGTCCTGCTGGGCGAGCGCGAGTACGAGGCCCCGTACGACCACATCGCCATCGACAACGTGGCGGCGGCCCGCGCGGCCGTCCGTCACCTCGTCGGCCGGGGGAGCCGCAGGATCGCCTTCCTGGGCTCACGCACCGGCCGCGAACGCCAGCCCGCCCACCTGAGGCTGCGGGGCTGGCGCGAGGAACTCTCCGCCGCCGGGCTGACCCCGGACGAATCCCTCGTCGTCGTCACCGACGGCTACGGCCGCGAGGACGGCGCCGCGGGAATGGCGGAACTCCTGGACCGGGGGGAGCGCCCCGACGCCGTCTTCGCCTACAACGACCTCATCGCCATCGGCGCCATGCGGACCATCGGCGAACGCGGACTGCGCGTCCCGGACGACATCGCCGTCGTCGGTTTCGACGACATCGAGGAGTGCCGCTACACCTCCACCACCCTCACCACCATCGCCCCGGACAAGGAGGCCATCGCCCGTCTCGCCGTCGACAGTCTCGTCGAACGGCTCTCGGGCGAAGCCGGCGCCGAACCGCGCAGGCCACGCCCCGGCTACCGCCTCGTCGCCCGCGAATCCACCACGCCCCGGCCCCGATCCGGCCCCACAGAGGACCTCTGATGCCGCGCCCCACCGTGCACAGCACCCCTTTCGGCTCCGCCCAGGGAGCCCCGGTACACCTGTGGACCCTCGACAGCGGTACGGGAGTCCAGGCCGACGTGCTGACCTACGGGGCCACCCTGCACCGCTTCGACGTACCCGACACCGCGGGTGCCACCGCCTCCGTGGTCCGTTCGCTCCCGGCCCTCGACGACTACACGGCCGAGCACCCCTACTTCGGTGCCGTCGTCGGCCGTTACGCCAACCGCATCGCACATGGCCGCTTCACCCTGGACGGCGAGGAGTACCGCGTCCCCGCCAACGACCGCGGCCACGCCCTGCACGGGGGCCCCGAAGGCTTCCACACCAAGGTGTGGGACGCGAGCCCCGACCGTACCGACGACAGCGTGGCCGTCCGGCTCACCCTGCACAGCCCTGACGGTGACATGGGCTTCCCCGGCGCCCTGGAAAGCACGGTCACGTACACCCTCGACACCACCGGCACGCTGGCCGTCGACTACGCCTGCACCACCGACCGCCCCACGGTCGTCAACCTCACCAACCACGCATACTTCGACCTGGCCGGTCACGGCGATGTTCTCGGCCACCACCTGGAGGTGGACGCCGACACCTACCTGCCGGTGGACGGCGAGGGAATCCCTCTCGGGCCCCCGGCCGGGGTCCGGGGCACCCCCTTCGACCTCACGGCCCCGCGCGTGCTCGGGGAGCGGCTCGGCCATGACGACGAACAGCTCCGTGGCGCGGGCGGGTTCGACCACTGCTGGGTGCTGCGGAACACAGGTGGCGGTCTGCGCCGCGCCGCCCGTCTGACCGCGCCGGACGCGTCCCGCGTCCTGGAGGTGTGGACCACGGAACCCGGCATCCAGGTCTACACCGCCAACCAGCTCGACGGTTCCTCCACCGATGCCACCGGCCGCCGCCACGAACGGCACGGCGCGGTCTGCCTGGAGACCCAGCACCTGCCCGACTCACCCAACCGGCCCGATCTGCCCAGCCCCGTGCTGCGCCCCGGTGACACGGCGCGCAGCCGTACCGAACTGCGCTTCACGCACCTGCGGAACCGGTCGATCGCCGCCGAGGGCGGCGGGCTGCCGGACAGCCGGTGACGGCCGCCATGAGGTGTGACGGGCACGCCCTTCGCACGAGGCCCGGCAGCAGATCCT
Organism: Streptomyces sp. NPDC002793; assembly: GCF_040295485.1. Lineage (NCBI taxonomy): Bacteria > Bacillati > Actinomycetota > Actinomycetes > Kitasatosporales > Streptomycetaceae > Streptomyces > Streptomyces sp. NPDC002793. The sequence continues at coordinate 77,632 of NZ_JBEOVL010000007.1, forward strand.
GAAAGCCCTCCCGGCCGTCAGCGGACCGGCTCTCCCGCGGCCAGCCTCGCCGTCATCCGGGCGAGCCGTGCGGCCCTCACCTCAGGGGTCCTCGCGGTCATCAGCTGGAGAAGTACGAGGTAACGCTCCGCCCTGGTGAGCTGCTCGAAGCGTGCGCCCGCCCTCCGGTCCGCGGCCAGGGTGGCAGCCAGGTCGTCGGGCACGGTGGCTTCACGCTGCGAGGGGTACGCGGCCGCCCACCGTCCGTCGGCCTGCGCCGCCCGCACCTCGGCCAGCCCGGACTCCCGCATCCGGCCGGCAGCCGTCAGTGCCTCGACCTTGCCGACGTTGACGAGGGACCAGTTGCTGCCCCGTCGGCGCGGCGAGATCCGCTGCAGGTAGAACTCCTGGTCCAGGGACTTGCGCTGCCCGTCGATCCACCCGTGGCACAGGACGGCGTCGACGACCTCGGCAGCGGTGACCGAGGCGATGCCCGAGTCCTTCTTGGCGATCTTCAGCCACAGCCCCGTCCGCTCCGCGTGGTGCCGCTCCAGCCAGTTCTCGAGCAGGTCGGCCCGTTCGAAGAGCAGCGGTTCGGAGTCGGCTCGGCCGTCGCCCGCATCCCGGTCCTGTGTCATCTCTGCGCCCGTCCTTCTTCCGTGCCGACGTCCTGGCGTCCAGGCTAGAAGGCACTCAGGACGGTTTCTGTCCTGTACCGGGCGGACGGGCCGACACAGACGTCGGTGGTCACACCCGGGAGTGGTCTCACCCGGGCGGCGGTGGGGCCGTGCTGGCCCGGACGACCAGCCGGGTCGGGACCAGGGTGGTTCCCCGTTCCGTCGTCTCGTTGCGGATCTGCCGCAGGACGCCGTCCACGCACTGTCGCCCTATCTCGGCGAAGTCCTGGTGGACGGTGGTCAGGGGCGGAAGGAAGGAGGCGGAGTCGGCGATGTCGTCGAATCCGACGACGCTGACGTCCTCCGGTACGCGCCTGCCCCGCTCCTGCAGGGCGCGCAGAACACCCAGTGCCATCTGGTCGTTGGCCGCGAAGACCGCCGTGCAGTCGGGGTCGGCCGCCAGGGCGAGGCCCGCCGCGTATCCTGACGCCGCCGTCCAGTCTCCGTCCACCGGCGGCGGGACGGGACGTCCCGCGTCCTGCAGGGCCTGCCGCCAGGCGTGGGCACGGCGCTGGGCCGCGTAGGACCCCGCGGGACCGGCCACGTGCATCACGGTCCGGTGCCCGAGATCGAGCAGATGCCGCACGGCCGCCCTGGCGCCTCCGGACTGGTCGGTGTCCACGACGCTGTAGCGGTCGCCGGCGTCGGAGTCGGCCACCACCACATGGGTGTGGGGCGGCAGCGAGATGGCGGCGTCGAGGAGACGGACTTCCATGATCACGATGATGCCGTCCACGACCTGTTCACCGAGCAGGGTCACGGCCCCCTTCACCCCTGTGCTGGTGGGAGTGGCGACGGGCAGCAGTGTGATCGCGTACCCCTGGTCCGCGGCGGAGGCGGAAATGGCTTCGAGGGTGCGGACGTTACCCGTCGTGGCCAGGGTGAACAGGATGACGCCCAGGGTGCGGAACTTCCCGCTCTTGAGCGCACGTGCGGCGCTGTTGGGGCGATAGTTCAGCTCCTTCATGGCCGTCAGGACACGTTCTCGTGTCTCCTCGGAGACCACCGTGTGGCCGTTGGAGACGCGGGAGACCGTCTGGGAGGAGACCCCCGCCCGTCGTGCGACGTCGGCCATGGAGGCCTCCTTGCGGGACGGCCGGTACGTGGCCTGTTCCTGTCCGTGCACTTGGTCAGCCTCCTCGTGGTCGTGTGAGCCTTTCGCCGTGTGGGCGCGCCGCTCCGGCCGCGGGACCGCCTTCTCACCGCGCGCGTCGAGGGTGTTCCGATCGGGACCCGCCCTGTCCCTGCGTACGCGTGTGGCTCGAATCGCGTGCGGACCGAGGGTTTGGGTCACCGGCATTTCTACCACTTCGGGCGTGTGCCGCCGACACATAGGCACGGTTGTTCGAGGCGCGGTGTGGGCGATGAGTCCCAACTCGTCTGCTTAGCAGGGAAACCGCGTCTTGACCATGGGATGAGAGACGTGTAGACATCACTTCACCGAAACATGTTTACGTAAACATCCGGACGGGTGTTTGCGTGGATATCGGCCTTCTCGCCAAGCACAGCGCCTCCACGACGTCCGGTGTCTCCATCCGGCCGGGGCCATGCTCAACGCCGGACCAACAGGAGTACCCATGACGGCCGTTACGCCGCTCACCACTGGACGCCGCCCACCAGCCGGAGGCGGTTCCCGCGCGCGGCGCGGGCGGATCGGGTGGGTCTTCGTCGGGCCGTTCATGGCCGTGTTCGCCCTCGTGTTCCTCGCCCCGATCGCCTACTCGCTGTATCTGAGCTTCTTCCGGGACCAGTTGGTGGGCGGCACGTCGTTCGTCGGTCTGGAGAACTTCCAGCGGGCCTTCGCGGACGATCAGTTCTGGGCGGCCGTGGGCCGGGTGACCCTCTTCCTCGTGGTGCAGGTCCCCGTCATGCTCGGCCTCGCGCTGCTCGTCGCCCTGGCCCTCGACAGCGGCAGGATCTACGGGAAGAGCTTCTTCCGGATCGCCGTGTTCCTGCCCTACGCCGTACCCGCCGTCGTCGCCACCCTGATGTGGGGCTTCATCTACGGGACCCGCTTCGGACTGGTCGGCAACTTCAACGACGCCTTCGGCGTGTCGCTGCCCGACCCGCTCTCGCCCTCCCTGGTGCTGGCCAGCATCGGCAACATCGTCACCTGGGAGTTCATCGGCTACAACATGCTGATCTTCTACTCCGCGCTGCGCGTCATCCCCAAGTCCCTCTACGAGGCGGCCGAGATCGACGGAGCGGGACAGTGGCGGATCATCGCCGCGGTGAAGATCCCCGCGATCCGCGGGGCCCTGGTGATCGCGACGATCTTCTCCGTGATCGGCAGCTTCCAGCTGTTCAACGAGCCCAGCATCCTGCAGGACCTGGCGCCCAACGCGATCACCACGTACTTCACGCCCAACTTCTACACCTACACGCTGTCCTTCTCCGGGCGGCAGCAGAACTACGCGGCCACGGTCTCCCTCGTCATGGGTGTCGTCACGATGATCATCGCCTACGCGGTCCAGCTGCGCGGCATGCGAAAGGAGGCGTGAGCGATGAGCGCCCCTTCCTTCACCGCCGAACAGACGCCCCGGCGAACCACCCACCGAGCCCCCGTGACCCGCCGCGCCCCGCGTCGGCGCCATTCGCCCGGCCGCCCGCGCCGCAGCGTGCTGCTCACGGTGCTCATGGGTGTGACCGCGCTCTACGCGCTCATGCCACTGGCCTGGCTCGTCATCAACGCGACCAAGACGCAGAACAGCCTGCTCGACTCATTCGGCCTCTGGTTCAGCGGCGATTTCGCCCTCTGGGACAACATCTCGCAGACGTTCACCTACGACGACGGCATCTTCCTCCGCTGGTTCCTCAACACCCTGCTGTACGTGGTCGTGGGGGCGGGCGGGGCCACGTTCCTCGCGGTCCTGGGCGGCTACGGTCTGGCCAAGTTCGACTTCGCGGGCAAGCGCGCCGTCTTCGCGACCGTCATCGGCGCGGTGGCAGTGCCCGCCACCGCGCTGGCGGTCCCGACCTTCCTCATGTTCAGCAAGATGGGGCTCACCGACACACCGTGGTCCGTCATCATCCCGTCCCTGATCTCGCCGTTCGGGCTCTACCTCATGTGGGTGTTCGCCGCCGAGGCCGTCCCCACCGAGCTTCTGGAAGCCGCCAGGATGGACGGCTCCGGCGAGCTGCGGACCTTCTTCCGCGTCGCACTCCCGCTGCTCACCCCGGGCATCGTTACGGTCCTGCTGTTCACCATGGTGCAGACCTGGAACAACTACTTCCTGCCCCTTATCATGATCAAGAACCCGGACTGGTACCCGCTGACACTGGGGCTGAACGCTTGGAACGAGCAGGCTTCCACCGCCGGCGGCCAGCCCGTCTTCAACCTGGTCATCACGGGCTCCCTGATGACCATCGTGCCGCTGATCATCGCCTTCCTGCTGCTCCAGCGCTACTGGCAGTCCGGACTGGCGGCGGGCAGCGTCAAGGGGTGATCCACACCCCGGCCTCCCCGGCCATAGAATCTCCGCGTCCCGGGACCGGCTCCCCCGGCCCCTCGGCCGGCGCGGTGTCCCACCCTTGTCCAGCCCCGCACCCCCGTGCGGCCGTTCGACGGTCTGTGCACCACCCTCACCACAACGGAGTGAAGCAATTATGAGAACCATGACCAGACGCGCGATGCGTGGCGTCGGCCTGCTGTGCGCGGCCGCGCTGAGCCTCACCGCGTGCGGGTCCTCCGACGGCGACGCCGGCTCGTCGGACAAGACCGTGTCGGGGGGAGACCTCCGCGCTGCGCTCAAGAAGGGCGGCTCCATCACGGTGTGGGCGTGGGAACCGACTCTGAAGCAGGTCGTCAGCGACTTCGAGAAGGAGTACCCCAAGGTCAAGGTGAAGCTGGTCAACGCCGGTACCGGCAACGACCAGTACACCGCCCTGCAGAACGCCGTGCAGGCCGGATCCGGAGTGCCGGACGTCGCGCAGGTCGAGTACTACGCCCTCGGGCAGTTCGCCCTCGGTGAGTCCCTCGAGGACCTGAGCCGCTACGGTGCCGGGGAGTTCGAGGACGACTACTCGCCGGGCCCCTGGAACTCGGTCACCGTCGACGACGCGGTGTACGCCCTGCCCATGGACTCGGGCCCGATGGCGCTCTTCTTCAACAAGAAGGTGCTGGACAAGCACCAGATCGCCACGCCCACCACCTGGGACGAGTACCTGGAGGCGGCGCGCGCCCTGCACGCTGCCGACCCCAAGGCCTACATCACCAACGACACCGGTGACGCCGGGTTCACGACCAGCATGATCTGGCAGGCCGGCGGAACCCCCTTCAAGACCCGCGACACCAACGTGACGGTCGACCTCGCCGCAGACAAGGGCGTCAAGGCCTTCACCCAGGTCTGGCAGAAGCTCATCGACGAGAAGCTCCTGGCGCCCGTCACCAACTGGAGTGACGAGTGGTACAAGGGCCTGGCTGACGGCACCATCGCCACCCTCGCCACCGGCGCCTGGATGCCCGCCAACTTCGTCTCGGGCGTCGCGTCCGCTTCGGGCGACTGGCGCGCGGCCGCGCTCCCGCAGTGGGAGAAGGGCGGTGAGGTCAGCTCCGAGAACGGCGGCAGCTCCCTCGCGGTGATGAAGGCCGGTAAGAACAAGGACCTGGCGTACGCGTTCAACGAGTACGCCAACCACTCGGAAGGCGTTCAGTCCCGCATCAAGAACGGCGCCTTCCCCGCGACCACGGCAGACCTGTCCTCGCCGTCGTTCCTCGACACCACCTTCCCGTACTTCGGCGGCCAGAAGGCGAACGAGATCTTCGCCCGGTCCGCCACCCAGGTGCCCGAGGACTGGTCCTACCTGCCCTTCCAGGTGTACGCGAACTCGATCTTCAACGACTCCGTCGGCAAGGCCTACGTCTCCGACACCAAGCTCGCCGAAGGTCTGCAGGAATGGCAGAAGGCCTCCGTCGCCTACGGCAACGACCAGGGCTTCAACGTCAACAAGTGACGTCCTGCAGCTGAACAGGCACAGGGCGGTCGCCCGACGGGCGGCCGCCCTGTGCCGTACCCGCACCTCGCACGTGTCCGAAAGGATCATCATGACCCCCGCATCCGAGCGCCACTGGCTGCGCCTCCCCTCCGACGACCGCCCCGCGCGCTTCGCCTACGGGGCCGACTACAACCCGGAGCAGTGGCCGCGCGAGGTGTGGAAGGACGACGTCCGGCTGATGCGCGAGGCCGGGGTCACCATCGTCTCCGTCGCCATCTTCTCCTGGGCACGCCTGCAACCGGCCGAGGACCGGTGGGACTTCGACTGGCTGGACGAGGTGCTCGACCTGCTGCACGACAACGGGATCGCGGTGGACCTCGCCACCGCCACGGCCTCGCCGCCGCCCTGGCTCACCACCCTGCACCCCGAGATCCTGCCGGTCACCCGCACCGGAGAGACCCTCTCCCAGGGCGCGCGACAGCACTGGCGGCCCACCTCACCCGTCTTCCGCAGGTACGCCCTGCGGCTGGTGGAGGCCATGGCCACCCGTTACGCGGATCACCCCGCCGTGGTCGCCTGGCACATCTCCAACGAGCTCGGCTGCCACAACATCTACGACTACTCCGACGACGCGGCCCAGGCGTTCCGCGACTGGCTGCGCGCCCGCTACGTCACGCTCGACGAGCTCAACCGGGCCTGGGCGACCTCCTTCTGGTCGCAGTACTACGGTGCCTGGGAGCAGATCCAACCGCCGCGGCTGGCCGCGAGCCACGCCAACCCGACCCAGCAGCTCGACTTCAAGCGGTTCTCCTCGGACGCGCTGAAGGACTATCTCCGGGCCGAGCGCGACGTCCTGCGCCGCATCACCCCCCGGATCCCCGCCACCACCAACTTCATGGTGATGGGGGGTACGAAGGGCATGAACTACCCCGAGTGGGCGGAGGAGATCGACTTCGTCTCCAACGACCACTACGCGCACCCCGGTCCGCAGCGCCTGGACGAGCTCTCGTTCTCCGCCGCCCTCACCCACTCCATCGCCCAGGGCCGGCCCTGGTTCCTGATGGAACACTCGACCAGCGCGGTCAACTGGCAGCCCGTCAACGTCGCCAAGCGCCCGGGTGAGCTCGCCCGTGACTCCCTGGTCCACGTCGCTCACGGGGCCGACGCGGTCTGCTTCTTCCAGTGGCGCCAGTCCGCGGCAGGCGCCGAGAAGCACCACTCCGCGATGGTGCCCCACGCCGGCCCGGACAGCGAGGTGTTCCGGGCGGTGACCGCCCTCGGCCGGACGCTGGAGTCCCTCACCCCGGTCACCGGCTCCGTACGGGAACCGGCACGCGCGGCCCTGGTGTACGACTGGCAATCCTGGTGGGCGGTCGAACGCGACTCCCAGCCGTCCTCCCTGCTGAACTACCGTCAGGAGGCGCTCGACTGGTACTCGGCCTTCCTGGCCCTGGGCGTCCGGGTCGACGTCGTCACGACCGCGGCCGACCTCACCGGGTACGACTTCGTCGCCGCCCCGGTCCTGCACGTCGTCCCGCAGGACCTCGCGGACCGGCTGGACGCCTATGTGCGCGGTGGCGGCCACCTCGCCACCACCTACTACTCGGGTGTCGTCGACGAGAACGACCACGTCCACCTCGGTGGATACCCCGGAGCGCTGCGTGATCTGCTGGGCATCCGCATCGAGGAGTTCGGCCCCCTGCTGGAGAGCGAGGAGGTACGGCTCGACAACGGCCTGACCGGCACGTTGTGGACCGATCGGATCGACGTGACCGACGCCGAGGTCACGGTGCTGGCGCACTACGGGACCGGGGACCTGGCGGGGCGGCCCGCCATCACCCGGCGCGCCCTGGAGGAGGGTGGTTCCGCCGCCTACGTCTCCACCCGGCTGGGCGCGCAGGGGCTGCCCGACGTGCTGCGCTCCCTGCTGTCCGGTGCCGGTGTGCACAGCGAGCTTCCCGCCGAGGTGCAGGGGCGGGTGGAGGTGACCGTACGGACCGACGGCTCCCACGCCTACTGGTTCCTCGTCAACCGCACGGACGAGCCCGTCGAGTTCGGCACGGTGACCGGCGAGGTCCTCTCGGGGACCTCGCCCGACGGCGACGGCCTGGTCCTCCCCTCGCGGGGAGTCGTCGTGCTGCGCCTGGCATCGGGTGCCACTCCCTTCCCGCAGGCCGGCCCGCAGGGGCAGACCGTCAGGTAGCGGATCACCTCGACCCCGCGCCCGAGCACCCTGGGCGGGACGGAACCGTCCCGCCCGGGGTGCTCGGGCGACCTGCCGGGCGGAGGCCCCGGCGGTCGTGTCCACGGGCGGGCTGTTTCCGGCCCGGTGGTCGTGAGCCTGCTGCGTGCGGCGGCGAGACCCCCGTCGGGGAGCGCCTGTCCTCGCTCGTGCGGAAGCCGGAACCTTTCATGCGATCGGCCGAATGGGCCTGCCCCGGCACCGATCGTTGCGCTGTCCGGCTGACGCGGCTCAGGCGCGCCGGGGGTGTGGACGAAGGGTCAGGTGTTCGCACTTCGCGGACCTGACGGGTCCGCGAACCGCTCCTCCACCCCAAGGGAGAACGCATGCGCCTGCGCGCCCGCTGGGCACCAGCCGCTCTGCTGCTGATCGCCCCCCTGATCGGCACCACCACGGCGACGGCCGACACCGGCGAGACCCTCGTACCGGTGCAGAAGTCGGCCCGGGCCGTGCCCGGTCAGTACATCGTCACCCTCTCGCCCGCGCAGAAGCTGGCCGCCATGGCCGAACAGCTCGGCGTCACCACCCTCTTCACGTACAGCAAGGTCCTGCACGGTTTCGCCGCCTCGCTCACACCCGCACAGCTCGAGCGGGTGCGCGGCGCCGTGGGTGTCCAGGGCGTCGAGGAGAACAGCGAGGCCTCCGTCTCGCCTCCGGCCGCGAAGGCGGCGGCAGGGAAGCGCGTGGTGGCCGGGAGTTGGGGCCAGGACCGTATCGACCAGCGGAACCTGCCGCTGGACGGCACGTACGACGTGGACGGCACGGGCCAGGGGGTGACCGCGTACATCCTCGACACCGGCATCGAAAGCGCGCACAGCGAGCTCGGCGGCCGGGTGGGCGCCGGGTACGACGCGATCGGTGACGGCCGCGACGGGGAGGACTGCAACGGTCACGGGACGCACGTGGCCGGGACCGTCGCGGGCGAGACGTACGGCGTCGCCCCTGCGGCCTCCCTCGTGCCGGTGCGGGTGCTCAACTGCGAGGGCTCGGGCACCTGGGCCGGGATCATCGCCGGTCTCGACTGGATCGCCCAGAACGCCGAGCAGCCGGCCGTGGTCAACGCCTCCCTCGGCGGCCCCGCTTCCTCGGCGGTCGACGACGCGTTCGACGCACTCGCGGAGCAGGGAACCCTGCCCGTGGTCGCGGCGGGCAACGAGAGCCAGGACGCCTGTGACGTCTCCCCGGCGCGCGCCGACGGTGTGCTGGCCGTGGCCGCCAGTGATGACCAGGACCGCCAGGCGACGTTCAGCAACTGGGGTACCTGTGTGGGGTTGTACGCCCCGGGCGTGGACATCGTGTCCGCGAAGCTCGGCGGCGGATCCACGACGCTGAGCGGTACGTCCATGGCCAGTCCCCACGTCGCCGGAGTCGCGGCCCTGTACAAGGAGCAGCACCCCGACGCGGCGCCGCAGGAGATCTCCGACCGGCTCACCGCGGAGGCGACCCCGGACGTCCTGACCGGTCTGGGCGCCGGATCTCCCGACCTGCTCCTCCACACCGGCGGTCTCTGACCCCCGGCCGGCTCCACGGAGCGGGGTCCGCGTGCCGCGGGCCCCGCTCTTCGCCGTGCCGGGTCTCCGCCCGGCCGTCCCGGTCCGCCGCCCTGCCGGACGACTCGTCGGCCCGGCCGCGCGGGAAGCGATAGCGGGGGAGCGGGGCCTGCGGCACAGTGGTCGTATGGATGATCTCAACGCTCTCGCCGACGAGCACCTGGCCGCGGCCCGCGCCGACGCGCACGGACGCAGCGCGCATCTTCTGCTGCGCCAGGCACCCCTGCGGCAGACGGTGATCGCGCTCACCGCGGGGTCCGCACTCGACGAGCACAACGCGCCGCCCGCCGCGTCGCTCCAGGTGCTGCGCGGCGCGGTCCGGCTCACCGCGGGTTCCGGGGACGTGGACCTCGCGGCAGGAGGGCTGCACCCGATTCCGCAGGAGCGGCACGGGCTGCTGGCGCTGGAGGACGCGGTGGTGCTGCTCACCGCCGTCAACGACTGAGCCGACCTGGAGTACACCCGCGGGGCCGAGGCATGAGAGAAAGGGGGCAGCCGGGACGCCGGGCACACCGGTGACGGCGTCCCGCCTGTCCGCCTTTCCTACCCCCGGAGCAGCCGCGTGCCCAGCAGGACCCACGACCCCGTCGCGGAACGAACCGCGCCCCCGGCCGGGCGCACCGCGCGGAGGCGCTGGCGCACCGCACTGCGCAGGACCCCGGTGTCGCTGTGGAACGACGACCTCTCCGACTGGGCGGCGGCCCTCACCTACTACGCCATCCTCGCGCTGCTCCCGGCACTCCTCGTCACCGTCTCCGTGATCGGCCTCGCCAACCCCGGTGCCACCCATGCCCTGATCGCCGACATCACGGCGTTCGCGCCGGCCGAGTCCGGAGCGGCCCTCCGGCGGCCTCTGGAAGCGGCGACCCAGGAGCGCACGGCGGTCTGGCTGCTCGTCGCCACCGGCAGCGTGAGCGCCGTGTGGTCCGCCTCCAGCTATCTGGCCGTCTTCCGCAGGGCCATGCACGCCATGCACCACGTGAAGGACACCAGGCCCGCCCTGCGCCAGGCCCACATCATCGTGGCGTCGGCCATCGGGCTGCTGGTGCTGCTGATGGCCAGCGCCGTCGCTCTGGTGCTCACCGGGCCGCTCGCGCGCTGGCTCGGCCGCAGGCTGGGCCTGGCGCAGGCGAGCGAGACGCTGTGGGCGGGGCTCAAATGGCCCGTGCTGCTCGGTCTGGTCGCCTGCCTCATCGTCGTCCTCTTCAGCACCGGTCCGCGTTCCGCGCGCAGCGTGCGGCAGGCACTGCCGGGCGGAGTCCTCGCCGCGCTGCTGTGGCTGATCGCCTCGGCCGGCTTCGCGCTGTACGCGACCCACATCGGGAGCTACAGCCGGCTGTACGGTTCGTTGGCCGGCCTGGTGGTGTTCCTGATCTGGATCTGGTTCACCAATCTGGCACTCGTGACCGGCGCCCAGTTCAACGTCGAGCTGGCCCGCGCGGACCATCGGGAGAACGAGGCCCACTGAAGCGCCCCAGGGCCTTGTGAGAGCGCTCCCAGGCTCGGAGTATGGGGTGATGACCCGTACCGCGTACGTACGCCCCTACCGCTCCGGCGACCGGGAAGCCCTCGCGGACATCTGTGTCCGCACGGCCGACAACGGCGGTGACAGCACGCATCTGTATCCCGATCCCGGACTGATGCCCGCGCTCTTCGCCGAGCCGTACGCCCACCTCGAACCTGAGCTCGCCTTCGTCCTGGACGACGGTTCGGGGCGCGCGGTCGGCTACGTCCTCGGGACCGCCGACACACGGCGCTTCGTGGACGCCTTCCGCGCGGTCTGGCTGCCCCGGGTGACGGCCCGCTTCCCCGAGCCCGAGGGTGAACCGGGTACGCCCACCGAGGCGATGACGGCACTTCTGTACCGCCCTGAGCGGATGATCCTTCCGGAACTGGACGAGTACCCCGCCCACCTGCACATCGACCTGCTGGCGCCGTGGCAGCGCAAGGGCTACGGCAGGCAGCTCATGGGTGCCTTCCTGCACGCGCTGCACCGGAAGGAGGTCAGGGCCACGCACCTGTCCATGCTGACGGCGAACACTCCCGCCAGGGCCTTCTACGACAGGCTCGGATTCCACGTGATCGATGTGACCGACCCCGGACCGCTCACCTATCTGGGGCGTTCCACGGAGGGTGTGGAGCCGAGGGGCTGGGCAGGTAGTGAGGGGCGAGCCAGGGAGACGGCCCGGGCCGGTTCGGAGGGGTGAGTGGCATGACGGAGCAGGGCACGTGGAGTTTCACGGACGACCGGGGGCAGTCGGCGGTGGCGGACCGTGTGCCGTCCCGGGTACTCGCGTACGTCCAGGCAGGGGCGACGCTGTGGGACTACGGGATACGCCCGGAGGGGATATTCGGCTCCGGGCACGACGGCGCCGAGCCCGACCGGGCGAAGACCGGCACGCTTCCGCTGGACGCCGTGGACTACCGGGGCGCGGGCGACAACCTCGACCTGGACACGCTGTTACGCGGCAGGCCCGACCTGGTCGTGGCGGTCAGCTACGGCCACGGCCAGCTCTACGGACTGGACCCGGACACCGCCAAGCACCTGGAGGAGCGTGTCCCGGTCGTCGTGATCGACGTGGGCCAGGCGCGCACCCTCGACCGGGTCGCCGAGCGGTTCGCCGAGCTCGCGCGCTCGCTCGGAGGTGCGACGGTCGCGGCCGCGGAGGGCGACCTGCGCGCCGCCCGCGAGCGACTCCGCGCGGCCGCCCGCACCCCCGGCGGACCCAGGGTGCTGGCACTCTCGCCCGCGAGCCAGGAGCAGGCGTACGCCGGCCGCCCCTGGATGTGGCCCGAACTGCGCGTCCTGGCCGAACTCGGGGTCGGCCTCGTGTCCCCGCCCGAAGGGGCCGGCGTCAACTGGGCCACCCTGGACTGGGCGGAGGCGGCGGCGCTGGAACCCCGCGTCGTCCTGGCGGACATCCGGTCCAACGCGGTTCCGCTCGCCGAGATCGCGGCCCCCGCCTGGGAGGCGGCCGGGCGCGCCGCGCGGATCGTGCCGTGGAATCCGGAACCCCTGTGCAGCCCACAGGCCCGTGCACGCTTTCTCGGGCTCGTCGCGGACGCGGTGGATGGGGCGGCGGGAGACTGAGTCCGGTTGCCGGGTAAGGGGCGGTCAAAGGCTGATCCGCTGCTCCGTACGGGCGCCCCGGATCGCGCACGCCCCCGCTGTTCGGGACGCTGGCCCGAACAGCGGGACGCGAGATCCCCGTACACCCAGGAGCAGACATGCAGAAGGACAAGCACCCGTCGTACCGTTCCGTGGTCTTCCGCGACCGCTCCGCCGGGTACGCCTTTCTGACCCGGTCCACCGCGTCGAGCGAGCAGACGATCGACTGGGACGACGGCAACAGCTACCCGGTCATCGACGTGGAGATCTCCGCCGAGAGCCACCCGTTCTTCACCGGTGAGGCGAGGGTGGTCGACACCGAGGGCCAGGTCGCCAAGTTCGAGCGGCGGTACGGCGACGAGGGGCGTGGCGACGCCTCGTGAGCCCCGGGGGCACCACGGCCCCGCGCCGGCGGGGCCACGGCTTTTCCGCCGGGCGCGACGGTGAGTGACCGTCGCACGGGCCGGCGCCCTGCCACCCGGGGAGGAGGAGCCGGCAGCGGCCCTGACCAGCGGGCCCGTCCCGGAGCGGCAGCGCCCGAAGGGGTGTCCTCGCCCGTGCCACGATCGTTGATTTCGTTATGACCGTGACCCTTACCGACATCGCCCCACCGTCCACCACCGAACTGCTGACCGGCGTCCTCCTCGGCCCCGAATTCCGTCGCGAGCACGGATTCTGGCAGCGGCTGATCAGCACAGAACCGTTCCGCCGCCCCGCGGGCGGAACGCCCGAAGAGCGACTGGAACTCGCCTACGACCGGTTGCGGATCCTCAACCTCTCCCTGGACAGCGGAGCACGCCTCGCCGCCGACCCCCGCGCGCTGGCCGCTCTGCACGCCTGGCTCGGCCCGGTGGACCCCGCGCTGACCACCGTGGCGGGCATCCACTACAACCTCTTCCTCGGCAGCCTCCTCGACCACGAGTGCGCGGGCCGCCGTGACCTGTCCGACTTCCTGACGATGCGGCGCATCGGCACCTTCCTCTGCACGGAGGTGGCGCACGGCAACAACGCGGCAGCCATGGAGACCACCGCGACCTATGACGCCGAGCGGGACGGCTTCGTCCTGCACACCCCGAACGCGGGCGCGCAGAAGTTCATGCCCAACACCAGCCCGGCGGGCGGAGCCAAGTCCGGACTGGTCGCCGCACGCCTGGTGGCCGACGGGTCCGACCACGGGGTGCGGCTCTTCCTGGTGCCCCTCACCGACGACGTACAGGCGCTGCCGGGCGTGCGCGTACGGCCTCTGCCGGCCCGGATGGGTAGCCCGGTGGACCACTGCCTGACCTCGTTCGACCGGCTCTTCGTGGCGCGGGACGCCCTGCTGGGCTCCGGTGAGGAAGGCGAGGCGACGGGGAAGTTCAGGACCGGTCCGGGGGACAGGCGGCGGCGTTTCCAGACCTCCATCGGGCGGGTCGTCCCCGGCCGGATCTCCATGAGCGCCTGCGCCGCGGGTTCGGCCCGCGCGACCCTGGCCGTCGCCGTGCGCTACGGCGGCCACCGGCTGATCTCCGGAACCAGGGGAGCGGCTCCGGTGCCCGTCAACGCGCACCGGACCCACCACGGGCCGCTCGCCTCGGCCATGGCCACGGTCTTCGCCATGAGCCTGCTCCACCGCCGGGCGCAGAAGCACTGGGAGACCTGCGGCGACGGGGACGGCCGGAGGGACGCGGGCAGGCTCGTCGACGTGGCCAAGGCGTGGATCACCTGGCGGGCCCGTGACGTCATCGTCGAGAGCCGTGAGCGCTGCGGTGCGCAGGCCTTGTTGGAGAACAACGGCATGACCGAACTCGTCACGGGGGTGGAGGGAGCCATCACCGCGGAGGGCGACAACATCGCCCTGTACGCCAAGGCCGCGGCGGAGATGCTCTTCGCGGCCGACCCCCGCGAGGACGGCGCCCCGGGCCCGGTCGCGTGCCGCGGTGACCTGGCCGATCCGCGCTTCCTGGGCCAACTCCTCGCAGCGGTCCAGGACATCTGGTTCGCCCGGGCGAGGCGCCGCGCGCAGCGTGCGCCCGACGTCGATCTCTTCCAGCGGTGGAACACGGCCGCGGGTCCCGCTCTGCGTGGGGTCGATGCCTACGCCTACCGGGAGGCAGCCGCGGCCTACGCGGAGGCGCGGGCGGCGCTGCCCGAGGGCGCCGCCAGGGACAGGCTGGGAGAGCTGGAGCGGCTGTTCGCCGTCGAATGGGTGGCCCGCAACAGCGGTGATCTGCTGGCCGCGGGTCTCCTGAGCGGGGATCAGGTCGAAGCCCTGCCGGAGACCGCCGAGCAGCTCGTCGCGGCCGTCGCCGCCCACGCCCGGCAACTGACCGAATCCTTCGCCCTGCCCGAGGCGCTGCTCGCCGACTGGCCGATCGCCGGACCCGGCTACGCGGAGGCCTACGACGACCCCCGCGGCTCCTGGAACGCCCGCCCGACGGACGCCCGATGAGCGCCGCGGTCAAGGGGCCGGCCGGGTACGTCCGCCTCGGGGAGCGCCTGGAGATCCTGGGGCTGCGCGTCGTTCTGCTGGCCTACTGGGGCACGGTGTCCGTGCTCGCGCAGCGGAGCGCGAAGCCGTGGCCGCGAGGCGGCGAATCGGTTCGCCCCAAGGGCTGACCCGCCCGAAGACCGGTACGGGGGGCGTCCGTCCGCCTCCGTACCGGCCGTCGGCCCCGAGGCCCACGACGTCCCGCGTGATAGCTTGCAGAAGCCAGTCACACTCCACGTGGAGTCAGGGAATCCGGTGCGAATCCGGAGCTGACGCGCAGCGGTGAGGGGGACGGGCGGGGCCACAGCCACTGGGACACCCTCGGGTGCACCGGGAAGGCGCCTCGTCCGGACGAACCCGAGTCCGAAGACCTGCTGGCACCCGCTTCCGCACCGGGAGCGGAACACCGTAGCGGGCTCCGCGCATGAGCCCAGAGACGCCGAGGGACTCCGTGCCGCCCATAGCCAGCACCGTACGCCGAACCACCCTGCTCCTCACGGGACTCGTCCTGCTGACCGCCTGCGGCGGCAGCGGATCCACCACAGCCGCGAAGAGCGGGGGCGGCGCCGGATACCCGGTGACGCTGAAGAACTGCGGACGCACCGTGACCGTCGACGCAGCCCCGCAGCACGCGGTCTCACTGGACCAGGGATCCACGGAGATCCTCCTGTCCCTGGGGCTAGCGGACCGGATCGCCGCCACCTCCACCTGGACCGACCCCGTGATGAAGGGGCTGGAGAAGGACGAGGCCGAGGTCCCCCGCATCGCGGAGAACCGCCCCTCCTCGGAGAAGGTCCTCGACCAGGAACCCGACTTCGTCAGCGCCTCCTTCGAATCGACCCTCGGCAAGGGCGGCGTAGCCCCCCGCGAGCAGTTCGAGGACCTCGGTGTGCCGACCTACGTCTCGCCCTCCGACTGCACGGCCAAGGACAACAGCGGGAGCGGCGACGGCTCCCGTACGGATCCGCTGACCATGGACAGCGTCTACACCGAAGTGCGCGAACTGTCCCAGGTGTTCGGCGTACCCGAGCGGGGCGACGCGCTCGTCCACCGCCTCGAGGCCCGTATCGGCGAGGCGACCGAGGGCATGGACGCCTCCGGAACCACGATGCTCTACTGGTTCGCCAACGCCGAAGCACCCTACCTGGCGGGCTGCTGCGGAGCCCCCGGCATCATCACCGAGGCGCTCGGCGCGAAGAACGTCTTCGACGACACCCACGAGGAATGGCCCCAGATCAACTGGGAGACCGTCGCCGACCGCGACCCCGACGTGCTGGTCATCGGCGACCTGACCCGCAAGTCGCAGACGGCCGAGAGCGCCGCGAAGAAGATCGAGTTCCTGGAGTCCAACCCCGCCACGAGGAACATGGACGCCGTGCGGCACAAGCGGTACATCCTGCTCAGCGGCCAGGCCATGAACCCCTCCGTCCGGACCGTGGAGGGCGTGGAGCGCGTCGCCGCGGGGCTGCGTTCGTTCGGACTCGCCGGGTGACGAAGACCGAACACGCCCCGGACCTACAGGTGGAGCCGCCGCCGCCGGCCCGCCCGGCCGCAGGCACCCGGATCCTTCGCGACGGTGTCCTGTGGAGCGCCGGGACCGCCCTGCTGCTCCTGTCCGTCGCGGTCACCGTCACGATCGGCCCCGCCCGCATCTCCGTCCCCGACGTCTGGTCGGCGGTGGCCTCCCACCTCGGCCTCACCGACGCGGGGCTGACCCCCATACGCGACGGCATCATCTGGAACCTGCGGATGCCCCGCACACTGCTCGCCGCGGTGTGCGGGGCGGGGCTCGCGGTGTGCGGGACCGTGATGCAGTCGCTGCTGCGCAACCCCCTCGCGGACCCGTTCGTCCTGGGCGTCTCCTCCGGGGCGTCCACCGGGGCGGTCGTCGTCGTCGTCCTGGGCGTCGGCGGGGGAGCGGTGTCGATCTCGGCCGGCGCCTTCGTCGGTGCCCTGTGCTCGTTCGCCCTCGTCCTGGTGCTCAGCCACGTCCTCGGCGGCTCCACCGACCGGGTGGTCCTCTCCGGGGTCGCCGCCATGCAGCTCTTCTCCGCGCTCACCTCGTTCGTCGTGATGACGGCCGCCGACGCGGAACAGACCCGGGGCGTGCTGTTCTGGCTGCTCGGCTCCTTGAGCGGCGTCGGCTGGGGAGACGTGTGGATGTGCTCCGCCGTGCTGGCCGTGACCCTGCTGATCTGCCTCGGACACGCCCGTACCCTCGACGCCTTCGCCTTCGGCCAGGACGCCGCGGCCGCCCTCGGGGTGCACGTGGCACGCACCCGGATCGTGCTGCTCTGCACCACCGCGCTGCTGACGGCTGCCCTCGTCAGCTCGGCGGGTGCCATCGGGTTCGTCGGCCTCGTCCTGCCGCACGCAGCCCGGGCACTCACCGGGTCCGGCCACCGGAGGCTGCTGCCGGTGACGGCGCTCACCGGAGCCGTGTTCCTGGTCTGGGTCGACACCCTGGCCAGGACCGTCCTCGACCCGCAGGAGGTCCCGGTCGGCGTCGTCACGTCCCTCATCGGGGTGCCCGCCTTCGTCCTGGTCCTCTACCGCACGAGGAGGAGCGCATGACCCGGACGGGCCCACCCGGAGACGGGCTGCGGGCCGCACGGGTCAGCAGGGAGGCCGGCGGACGGATCGTCCTCGACGACGTGAGCATCGCGCCGCCGCCCGGCACCACCGTAGGACTGCTGGGGCCGAACGGCTCCGGCAAGACCACGCTGCTGCGGGTGATGGCGGGCGTGCTCACCCCCGGCGCGGGCGTCGTCACCCTCGACGGCCGCACCCTCGCCGCGACCGGCAGACGAGAGGTGGCTCGACGCGTGGCCGTCGTCGACCAGCACGCGGTCACCCAGGTCGACCTGAAGGTGCTGGACGTCGTACGCCTCGGCCGCATCCCGCACCGGCGTGCCTGGTCCGCGCCCGGCACCGAGGACGAGACCGTCGTACGGGAGGCCCTGGCCCGCACGGGGCTGGCCGACCGTGCCGGACAGTCCTGGCACACCCTGTCCGGAGGCGAGCGCCAGCGCGTCCAGATCGCCCGTGCCCTGGCCCAGCAGCCACGTGAACTCCTGCTGGACGAACCCACGAACCACCTGGACATCCAGCACCAGCTGGAACTCCTGGCGCTGGTCGCCGCGCTGCCCGTCACCACGGTGGTCGCCCTGCACGACCTCAACCTGGCCGCGATGTTCTGCGACCGGGTCACCGTCATGAAGGAAGGCCGTGTGGTGGCCGGCGGAACGCCCTCGGAGGTGATCACCGAGGAACTCATCGCCGATGTCTACCGGGTGCGCGCGGTGGTGACGCCGGAAGGACCGGACGGGCGGCCGTCGGTGCGGTTCCTGCCGGGGCAAGCCGTCCACGGACGGCGGAAGTGTGACGAGAGGGCGGGCCCGTGAACCGCCCGGGTCCGCCCCTCGCTATGGCCGTGCGGCCTTTCGCCGCTGTCTGAGTGAGGGGTCAGCGACGACGTCCCTGGCCGAACTCGCCGCCCATGTCCTTGCCGCTGCCCGTGTCCTTGCCGTCCGCGTAGTCGATCTTCTCCTTGCGGAGCTCGGCGGAGACTTCCTTCTGCTCGGTGACCCTGCTGGTTTCGAGGTGGACCCGTTCCACGGGGACCGCCTCCTTGCGGACGGTGGCTCGTTCGGCGTGCAGGGTGACTTCCACGTCCTGCTCACCGAGTTCGCGCCCCTTCATGCCCGTCCCCTTCTCGCCGGGCTGCAGAGGCTCGCGGACCACACGTACCTCCTCGTGGGACACGGGTACCGTCCGGGTGACGTTCTCGGTCACGACGTACTTGTGCAGCCGCGCCCTCCCGCTCTCGTACTCCTCCGTGCCGACTTGGAGTTGCTCCTCGGACCGGATCATGTCCTGGCCCGCGGCGGACCGTTCGGCTCCGGCTCCCGCGAGCGGGCGCGACGTGGAAGAGGTGTCCATGTCGCGGTGCCTGCCCGTACCGGCGGTGGTGCCGGTGGCCTTCGCCTGGCCGGTGGTACGAGCGGTTCCGGCAGCGCCGGCAGCACCGGCCGCTCCCATGGCTCCCGTTCCGGTCGTCGTGCGCGCGTCACCGCGCGTTCCGGCGGTACCGGTGCCCTTCCTGGTCATCCCGTAGTGCCGGTACAGCTCCTCCTCCTCCGACACGGAGAGGTGTGCGTCCGCGTCCACCCGGGGCGCGTCCTTGACGCGGTCCTTCGGATGCGAGACGTGCAGGTCGGAGCCCACGCGGCGGGCTCCTGCCAGCGGTACGAAGCTCTCCTTCATACCGAACATGCCGGTCTTGACGGTGATCCAGTCGGGCTTGCCGGTGTCGTCGTCGACGTACACCCGGCCCACCGTGCCGACCTTCTCCCCGTCGCTGTCGTAGACGGTCAGACCGTCGAGTTCTCCGGAATCCGTGAAACCGTCAGCGGCTCCCATGGCCGATTCCTCCTCGCCCGGGCGCGTCCTGCGGTCGGTTCCAGCAGAGGAGGCGCGTCCGGATTCCATCGCGCCTCACCCGGTTGGACGGTGCAACTTCCCGGCCGGTGTGCGGAGCGGTCAGGAGCACCGGGAAGGGGCGGTGGCCCCGTTCCACGCGGGTATCGGCCCACGACGGGCGCTACGCCATTCGAGTGAGCACTCTCCCGGGTGCGCCGGATGTGCGGCCTCCGCCCCGCCGTATGATCGACGCGCTGCCGCCGACCGTCGGCCCGGCCGGTCAGGGGAGGTGCGCCATCGGATCCGCAGGAATCCACCTGCCCCGGCAGCGCGGCGAACTGCTGGCCCGGCACGAGGACGGTCACGGGCTCCACCATCTCGTCTGGCGGCTGGGGCCCGGCTGGCGGGTGTGCAGCAGCGCCGTGCTCGGCGGCGGCATCGGCCCCCGTGCCTGGATTCTGAACGCTCAGGTCCCCGGCGGTTACCCCCGGCTCGACCCCGACCGGCACCTCGCGGAGATCGCGGCGGCGGCCGAGCTCGACGGCCCGGGAGCCGGGCTGATGACGGCGGCCGATGTCACCGCGTACGCCGTCGCCGACGACGGGGGCGTGACCGCGACGGTCACCAGCGGCCTCGGCGTACGGGGATGGGCCGCCGCCCCCGCCGAAGGGACCGACGGTCCGCCGCAGCCCGGCACCGTCAACATCGTCGTCACCCTGCCCGTGGCCCTCTCCGACGCCGCCCTGGTCAACGCGGTGGCCACCGCCACCGAGGCGAAGGTCCAGGCGCTCGTGGAGGCCGGCCTCGACTGCTCCGGTACGCCGACGGACGCGGTGTGCGTGGCCGCGCCCGCCCCGGGAGGGCAGCCCGGCGAAGCGTTCGCCGGACCGCGCTCACGCTGGGGCGCGCGACTCGCCAGAGCCGTGCACCGCGCCACTCTGGAGAGCGCGCTGCGGCAGTCTTGAGGCCCGCACCGACGAAGGGAACCTCCCCATGACCACCGCATTCCCCGCCCCCGGCGCACCGACCGTCGCGGTCCTCGGCACCGGCATCATGGGATCCGGGATGGCGCGCAGCCTGCTCAGGGACCGGCTCCCCGTCCGGGTCTGGAACCGCACCCGCTCCAGGGCGGAGCCGCTGGCCGCCCACGGTGCCACCGTGACGGACACGGCGGAGGAGGCCGTGCGCGGAGCCGACGTCGTCCTGACGGCCCTGAACGACGGCCGGTCGGTGGCGGAGACCCTGACCGCCGCGACGCCGGGTCTGCGACCGGGGCAGACCTGGCTGCAGAGCTCCACGGTCGGCCTCGACGCCACGACCGACCTCGTCCACCGAGCCGCCGGACTGGGGCTGGTCTACCTCGACGCCCCGGTCTCCGGCACGAAGCAGCCCGCCGAGCAGGGCACGCTCACGGTGTTCGTCTCCGGCCCCTCCAGCGCCCGTGCGACGGCATCGCCCGTGCTGGACGCGATCGGGCAGCGAACCGTCTGGGTCGGGGAGGAACCGGGAGCCGCCACCCGGCTCAAGCTCGTCGCCAACACCTGGGTGATCAACATGGTCAACAGCGTGGCGGAGTGTCTCAATCTCGCCGAAGGGCTCGGGCTCGACCCGCGGCTCTTCCTGGACGCGATGAAGGGAGGCCCGCTGGACACGCCGTACCTCCAGGGCAAGTCCGCCGCGGTGCTCTCCGGTGATCTCAGCCCTAGCTTCGCGCTCTCCACCGCGCTCAAGGACTCCCGGCTGATCCTCGAGGCGGCCACGGCGTCCGGAGTGAGGCTCGACCTGGTCGCCGCGTCCGCCGAGCGTTTCACCCGGGCGGAAGCGGCCGGGCACGGAGGCCAGGACATGATCGCCACCTACTACGCCGGCCGTCCCGCATAGGCGTGCGTGACCTGATCCGTCGGTGGTGCGTCAGTCCTGGGCGAACATCCCGCTGCGCAGCTTGCGGAGAATGCGGCTGAGCAGCCGGGAGACGTGCATCTGTGAGATGCCGAGCTCCTCACCGACCTGGGCCTGCGTCATCTCCTGGCCGAACCGCATGTCGATGATGCGGCGCTCACGTGGGTCGAGCCCGCCGAGCAAAGGGGCGAGCGCATGGAGATTCTCCACCGTCTCCATCGCGGGGTCGGGCTCACCCAGTACGTCCGCGTAAGAGCGCCTTCCCGCAGCGTGCCCCGGGGCGTCCGCCGTGTCGGCCGGCATGTCGAGCGATCCCGCCGTGTACCCGTTGGCCGCGACGATGCCTTCGGTGATCTCTTCCTCCTCGAGACCGAGGTACTCGGCGAGCTCCCGCACCGTGGGATCCCGGTCGAGGTCCACGACCAGCGTCTCCTTGGCCTTCGCGAGGTCCACCCGCAACTCCTGCAGCCGCCGCGGCACATGCACCGACCACGTGGTGTCGCGGAAGAAGCGCTTGATCTCGCCGGTGATGTACGGAACGGCGAACGAGGTGAACTCGACCTCACGGGAGAGGTCGAAGCGGTCGATGGCCTTGATCAGACCGATGGTGCCGACCTGGACGATGTCCTCCATGTCGCCACTGCCCCGGTTGCGGAAGCGGCCGGCGGCGAAGCGTACGAGGGACAGGTTCATCTCGATGAGGGTGTTCCGGGCGTACTGGTGCTCGGGGGTGCCCTCTTCGAGCGCCCGTAGACGCTCGAAGAAGAGTTTCGACAGCTTCCGGGCGTCCTGCGGGGCGATCTGCCCGGCGTCCTCGATCCAGGGAAGCCCGACCGGGGCACCCGCGCGTCCCGTGCCCGCGGTCTGTGCAGTGCGCGCGGTCATCCTGTCACGCTCCTCAGGTTGTGGGCCATGAGGTGTGTGCGCCTGCCCGGAACGGTCCAACTCATGCGCGGGGAGGTGTATATGGGCCACGATCACGTCGCTGTCGGCCGGGGCAGGGCGTGATCGCTCCAAGGCGCGGCCCTCGGCCCCGGGGCACACAGAACCGCCCCACCGGTACGGGGGAGCCCGGTGGGGCGGTCATATCCAGAGTGCCACAGGCCGACGCCGGTTGGGGGCGTATCCCGCGCAGTGGTGCGCAATTCGCACTCCGGTACCGGGCATTCCGGCCTGCGATCCGGCGGACGCACTCTCGTTGCGGGTTCGTTAACAGGCCGGCGCCCGGGAATAGTCGCGGGGTGGGGGAGCCTTCCCTCCCTGTCGCCAACCGTCGATACCGACCGGAGAGAGTCCATGCCCCAGGCCGTCCCCCTGCCCACGAACCCGACCACGACCGTGGGCACGGAGCCGGCCCCGCGGGCGACAGCCCCCGAACCCGGCACCGGAACCGACGCGCGGCATCCGCTGGACAACCCTGCCCTCGCCTCGCTGACCGGTCCGCACGCCCGTTTCGCCGAACGGCGCGGCCGCGTTCTGCGCTACCGCCCCGACGTCACCCCGTGGCTCGCCCTGCCGGACGAGCCCGACGCCCAGGACTGGGCGGACGTCGCCGCGCTCGCGGGTCCCGGTGCCTCCGTCACCATCACCGCCTTCCGTGAACCCCCGCCGGCCGGCTGGGAGGTCGTCTTCCACGCCGAAGGCGTCCAGATGGTCGACGACACCGTGGACGCGGCCCCCGATCCGGAAGCCGTGCTCCTGGGCCCCGCGGACGTGGCGGAGATGCTGGACCTGGTCGAACGCACCCGCCCCGGCCCCTTCCTGCCGCGGACCGTGGAACTCGGCACCTATCTCGGCATCCGCCGCTCCGGGGTGCTGGTCGCGATGGCGGGGGAGCGGCTGCACCCGGCCGGCTGGACCGAGATCAGTGGTGTCTGCACCGATGGGCCGTCGCCCACGGCATCAGGGAACGGGGCGAGACGCCCTTCCTGCACGCCGCCGCGTCGAACACATCCGCCGTCCGGCTCTACGAATCCCTCGGCTTCACCCTGCGCCGCAGGACCTCCTTCCTCTCGGCGGTCGTCCCCCAGGACGCGGTGCCGGTCACCGACGCCAGGACCCGGGACCAGGGGACGGGTAGCTTGGAACACGTGGGGCGATAGGGACGAACAGGCGGGAGGCCTGCCGTGGTCATGGGGCTCCGGCGCCCGGGGGCGGCGCGCAGGCCACAGTTGCCCGGTACGGATCCGGGCGGGACGGCGGAGGGCACCTCCCGGATCGGCAGCCGGGCGCTCACGCTGTGGCTCCTCCTCCTGACCGTCGCGGTCGTCCTCCTGGACGCCCTCACGGGCAACGACCTCCCCCTCATCCCGCTCCTGGTCGTGCTGCCCGCGCTGGCCTCGGTCTTCTGCACCGTCCGCCAGACCACCGCCGTGGCGCTATGGGTCATGCTGGTGGTGGTCGGCTCCCGGATCGCCTCGACCGGAGCCTTCTGGGACGTGGTGTTCCTCCTCGGCTTCACGGGCGTCGCCAGCGCGCTGGGCGTCGTCGCCTGTGCCGCACGCATCCGGCACGCCACCGAAGTGGCGAGACTACGCTCGGCCGCCGTCGCCCTTCAGCGCCAGATCCTGCGCCCGCTGCCCATCGTCACGCGGCAGGTCTGTGCCCACGGCCTCTACGAGCCGATCGAGGAGGACCGCTTCGTCGGCGGCGACATCTACGAGGTCGTGCAGTCGTCGCACGGCACCCGGGTGATCATCGGCGACGTACAGGGCAAGGGTCTGCCCGCGATCGGTGTCGGGTTCGCCGCGCTCGGCGCGTTCAGGGAGGCGGCCGTCAGGGAGCCGGAACTCACCGCGGTGGCCGACGCGGTCGAGGACGCGGTCGTCCGGCACAACGCCTTCTCCGCGGAGACCGGTGAGGAAGAGCGCTTCGTCACGGCCCTGCTGCTGTGCTTCGACGGCGACGACCGGGCGCAGGCCGTCAACTGCGGCCATCTGCCGCCACGTCTGCTGCACGACGGGGTGGCGTCGGCGGTCACTCTGCACCGGACGTCCGTACCGCTGGGCATGGCGGATCTCGGCGGAGAGGCGCGCGTCGCCGAGCGGGTCGGCTTTCCGCGGGGCGCCGCTCTGCTCGTCTGCACCGACGGGGTGACCGAGGCGCGCGACGCGGCGGGGGGCTTCTACCCCCTGGACGAGCGCCTCGGTCGCTGGGCCGGGCGTGAGCCCGAGCAGGTCCTGGCCGCGCTCCAGACCGACCTGCAGAGTTTCTCCGGCGGGGTGCGCCGTGACGACGTCGCCGTACTGGTCCTGAGCCGGCCGCAGGAGGGTGAGAGCGTTCCGGCTGCCCTCCCCGGCCCGGACGAGCGCTCAGGCCCCGGATGAGCCGGACGGGCACGACGAGCACCGCGCCGGGTGCTGCGGGGCGGGCGTGCGTCGTCCCGGGCACAGTGGGTAGGCGAGGTGCCGTACCGGCCCCGCACCGAACGTGCGCACCGACGGGAGCGACGACATGACCGACCGCAGGCCCCAGGGAACGGCGTACACCGGGGCGAAGGGCAGCCCGCCGCCGACGCCCGCCGACATGCCCGACCAACAGGTCCAGGAAGGCGAGGACGCCCTTGACGTGATCCTCCCGCCGGGCGCCGAACGCCCCGGAGCGGATCCGGACACCGGGTCCGACGACGGCGGTCCCGACCCCGACGAGGCCGGCTCGGGCCGCGACGCCGCCCGCAACGCCGGCGTCCACCCGGAGCACCCGACCCCGGACGAGTCGACGGGGTGATGCGAGCCCGGCGGGCACGGCCCGGGGTCATCGGCCCCCCGGGCCGTGCCCGCGCCATGGGTACAATCGGGCCCATGGGCTCGTACTACTTCTTTCTCTGATCTCCGGCCAGGACGCCGCCGGGCGACTCCGACCGTCGCCGCGTGACCCACCGGGTCACGCCATGTGGCGCCGTCCTTTCCGTTGTCCGACACTCCGGCCCCGCAGCGCGCTTCCGTCCGTCACGGACGGCGATGTGCGTGCCGCCGAGGGCATGTCACTTCAGGGAAAGCACCCATGTCTCTTCAGCGCCCCCGCGCCCAACTGGCGATGAACGACGTCTCCAAGGGTGAACGGCCCCCTGACCCGCGCGGGCTAGGGCGGAGCCTCAGCGGACGGCCCTGGCCCGCAGGGCCTCCCCGATGGAATCCCCGCGCCACCGCTTCAGCAGCTCATGGAACGCGACGGCTCCGTGGGGGTAGGCGCTCGCGCTGTTCGGGCGGCCGAGCCCCTCACGGTTGTAGTAGCCGGGCGTGCACTCGGCGTGGAACCACTCGTGGTCCGCGGCGCCCTCGGCCAGCACGGCCGCCCAGGCGTCCTCGGCTTCGGGGGAGGGTTCGATGAGGGCGGACCCGTTCTCAGCCGCAGCGACGAGCGCGGCGGCGTGGACGGCCTGCTCGTCGAGTACGTGCGTGAAGTTGACGCTGCTGGCGTTGTGCAGGGAACCCATGTGGATCAGGTTCGGGAAGCCGTTGCCGGTGAAGCCGTGCAGGGTCCGCGGGCCCTCTTGCGCCCAGGCGTGCAGGAGTTGCCTGCCTCCCCGTCCGTGGACGGGGAGCCTGCCGGAGAGGATGCCGGAGACTCCCACGGAGAACCCGGTGGCGAAGATCAGGCAGTCGAGTTCGTACGTGACGTCCCCGACGACGGCACCGTGCTCGGTGATGCGCTCGATGCCGTGGGTGTCCGCGGTGTCCACCAGGGAGACGTTGTCCCGGTTGAACGCCGCGTAGTACTTGTCGGAGAAGGTGGGGCGCTTGCAGGCGTACCGGTACCAGGGCTTGAGCTTCTCCGCCGTGTCCGGGTCGGTGACGGTCCGCTCGACGCGGGCGCGCAGTTCGTTCATCTTCGCGGCGTCGGCGGCTTCGTAGGCGGCCTCGAAAGCGGGCCCCGCGCCGTCGCGCCGGAAGCTCGGCAGCAGCTTCTCCAGGAGCGCGGCGGAGGAGGTCCAGCCGTCGGACACGAGGTCCCGGTCGGCCGCCTCGCCGGAGACGATGCGCAGGAAGTTCTCGCGACGCTCCCGCGCCCAGCCGTCGCGGCCGGCGCCGACATCCTCCGCGGTGGTGCGGCGGTTGGCGCGTACGTCCACGCTGGAGGGGGTGCGCTGGAACACGTAGAGGTGCTGGGCGTCCTCGGCGAGCATCGGGATGGCCTGGACACCGGTGGCTCCGGTTCCGACGATGCCGACACGCTTGCTGGCGAGGCCGGTCAATCCGCCGTCCGGGGTGCCGCCGGTATAGGCGTAGTCCCAGCGCGAGGTGTGGAACGTATGGCCCTGGAAGGTCTCGACGCCGGGTATCCCGGGCAGCTTCGGCTCGGACAGGGTGCCGGTGGACGTGACGACGTACGTGGCGTGGAACGCGTCGCCTCGGTCGGTGGCCACGATCCAGGTCTCGGACGCCTCGTCCCAGGTGAGCGAGGTGACGGCGGTGGAGAACACGGCATCCGGATAGAGGTCGTACTTCTCGGCGATGCGCACCGCGTGGCGGCGGATCTCCTCGCCGGGAGCGTACTTCCACCCCGGCACGTAGCCGGTCTCGTCGAGCATCGGCAGGTAGACGTGCGACTCGATGTCGCAGTGGATGCCCGGGTAGCGGTTCCAGTACCACGTGCCGCCGAAGTCACCGCCCTTCTCCACGATCCGGACGCGTTCCACGCCCTGCTGCCGCATCCGCGCCCCGGCGAGGATGCCGCCGAACCCGCCACCGATCACGGCGACGTCGACCGTGTCACGCAGCGGCTCGCGTCCGGCCACTTCGTCCACGTAGGGATCGGCGGCGTAGTAGCCGAACTCGGCTTCCGTCCCGCGGTACTGGCGGGCGCCGTCGGTCCGTACGCGCCGTTCGCGTTCCAGGCTGTAGCGCCGCCTGAGCGCGGTGAGTTCGGTGGGGTCCGACGGCTGAGTGGTCATCATGTGGGGGTCTCACTCCATTCGACCGGCCGCCCCGGATCGAGCGGCCGTCCGCTACGGTAGCAACTACCGGACAGTGCTGTCCGGTTGCGGTGCGGGTGGACCACGGCACGCGTACAGGGCGCCTGTGCGCCGCCGTACGGGACACGCGGACCTCTCCGCCCACGGGCTCCCCCCAGACAGGAAGAGTGATCCCCCCATGCGACGACTCCCGGTCCGATCCCTCGCGGTGCTCGCCACCTTCGGCACGCTGGCCCTCACCGGATGCGGTACGGAAACGAGCGGCGGCGCCGCACCGGCCGCCGCCGGTGCGGACAGGACCGTCCGCGCTCACCAGGTCATGCAGTTGACGGAGGTCCACGACGAGACCGGGATGACCCTGCTGGAGGGCCCGACCTTCGACGAGAACGGCGACCTCTTCGTCGTCGACGTGACCGCGCCGGAAGGGAAGCCGAAGGTGATACGGGTCGACGTGAGGAAGAAGACGGCACAGGGGGTGCACACGGACGGACGGGGGGCTTACACCTCGGCACAGTTCGGTCCGTACGACGGCCGCCTCTACCTGACCGACTACGCCCACGGTGAGATCGTCAGCCTGGCCCCGGACGGAAGCGACCCGCGGACCTTCTTCTCCGGTGAAGTCGACGGAGAGAAGATGAACCCGGACGACATCGCCTTCGACGAGGCGGGCAACCTCTACGTCAGTGACTCACGCGGCCTGTCCACGGGGGACGCGCACGGACGTGTGGTCCGGATCGACCGGGACGGTGAGAAGGCCGTCGTCCTGGCCGACGGACTGGCCGCGACGAACGGGATCTCGTTCGACGCGGACCACCAGGGATTGTGGATCAGTGAACTCACGGAGAACCGGATCTCCTACCTCCGCCTCGACGGAGAGGGCAGCGTGACATCCCGGCACACCGCCATCCGCGTGGACGGCGGGATCGCCCAGACCGACTCGATCGCCGTGGACGCGGACGGCAACCTCTACCAGGCACTCCACGGCCGAGCGGCGATGGCGGTGTACGACCGGCACGGCGAGCGACTGGCGACCGTCGAGGTCCCCGCCCGCGCCGAGGGGCTCGAGTCGGCGACCAACGTGGCGATCACACCCGGTGGGACCAAGGCGTACATGACCGTCAGCGGGCCGGCCGGCGGATACCTGTACACCTTCGACGCGTTGGCGAAGGGCATCCGGCAGTCCAACGGCGGCTGACACCCCGGCTCTCACCCCTCGAAGGGCCGCACGGGTCCGACCTCGACACCGAGCAGCCGCCACGCGGCCTTCGCCCGGAGCTCCCGTACCTCGCGAGTGGGACCGCTGACGGCGCCGGAGACCATGGCGACGGCGAGCATGAGGTCGTCCGACGGACCCAGCCGGTGTCCCTCCGGCAGGCGTTGCCGCAGGGCGGACCCGACACGGTCCGACAGGACCAGGGCATGAGCGAGGGCTTCCGAGTGACCGGCGGCCCCGTCGGCGTGCAGCAGGCCCAGAAAGGCAGCCGACTCCGTCAGGTGCCAGGTCAGCACGCCGAGGACGTCGGGAAAACGCGCGCCCTCGGCCGAGGCCGCCTGTTCGACCTGCCGCACGTTCTCGTCCAGGACCGCGATCGCCACCGCCGCCCGGTCGGGGAAATGCCGGTACAGGACGCCTTGCCCGACCCCGGCGCGACGCGCGATCGCGGAAAGCGGGGCATCCAGCCCGTGGGCCGCGTAGATCTCCCGCGCGGCGACGATCAGCGCGTCTCGATTACGGGCAGCCGCCTTCGGCCCGTGGTTCGGGGGCCGCCGCTCGGCGGGCGTAAGGGGCTGAGTCATCCCGAAAGGGTACCGGCCGCGTGGCGGGGGAGGCGGATCCCGCCCCCGCGCACGGCTGCCGACGGGTCGTGAAGTGTGCGGTACGGCGTGGCGAAGGACCACCCGCCGGGGGATCCGGAAGGCTACGCGGTCCCGGACCGTCAGGGGTCACTCCTTCGCCGCGCGCTGTTCCCCCCGATGTCCCCGTCGCCCTCTGGTGCGTCCCACCGCGTCCGGTCATGCTGACCGCCGACAGCGCGTCCCGCGCGCAAACCGCTCTGCATCAGGAGGATTTGTGGGCCCTGGCACACTGCGCGGCACCCTGCGGCCACTCGTGCTGCTGGCGACCGTGGCGGCGACGGCGGTCGGGGCCGTCGCACCCGCCGCCGCCGACCCGGCTCCGGACCCCCGCCCGCACACCACCGCCGAGATCCTCAGACCCGTCGCCCCACCACCTGCGAGCCGCCCGTCCGGCGAAGCGAGATCCGTCGTGGACGGCGACGGCATCGAGACCGCCCGAGCCTCCCGCCCCCTCGCGCCCGGTGTCCGGCTGAGCTCGTACGACCGCCTCGAATCCGACAAGTGGCTACGGGTCGACGCCCTCTCGGTCGACCTGGACGGCAGCGGAGTACGTGCCGACTACCTCTCCTCGGGCAAGGTCGCGGACCGGCACACGGTCTCGGAGCTCGCCGCCGGGCACGACCCCGGACAGGGGCGCCGAACCGTCGCCGCGATCAACGCGGACTTCTTCGACATCAACCAGACCGGGGCGCCCCAGGGCCCCGGGATCAAGGACGGCGAAACGGTCCACTCCCCGGCCCCTGGCGCCAACCGCGCGGTGGGCATCGGACCGCGGAACGCGGGCCGAGTCCTGGAGCTGTACTTCGACGGCACGCTGACCCTCCCCTCGGGTACGCACCCGCTCGCCGCCTACAACGCGGCGAACGTACCGGCCCAGGGTGTGGGCGCCTACACGTCCGCCTGGGGCAGCGCCGACCGCGCGCTCGCCGTCGACGCCGCGCGGCCCGTGGCCGAAGTGGCCGTGCGCGACGGCAAGGTCGTCTCCGTGTCGGGAACCCCCGGATCGGGGCCGGTGCCCGAGGACACCGTGGTGCTCCTCGGCCGTGAGGCCGGGGCCGGACCGCTGACCGCCCTGAAGCCCGGCGACCCGGTCGGCATCACCTACCGGGCCCGCACCGACAGCGGAGCGGTACCGCGCACGGCCGTGGGCGGCCGGGAACTGCTCGTCGTCGACGGGGAGGCGCAGAACCACGACGGCGAGGGGAACAACACCGCGGCGCCGCGCACCGCCGTGGGCTTCTCCGAGGACGGCCGCACCATGCAGATCGTCACCATCGACGGCCGCCAGACCGACAGCGGCGGCGTCACCCTCACCGAGCTGGGCGAGATGATGCGGAAGGCAGGCTCGTACAGCGCCCTGAACCTCGACGGCGGAGGCTCCTCGACGCTCGTCGCCCGCGAGCCGGGAAGCGACGCGCTCCAGGTCGAGAACAGCCCTTCCGACGGCAGCGAGCGCACCGTCCCCAACGGTCTCGCGCTGACCGCCCCCGACGGCAGCGGGCGACTCGAAGGGTTCTGGGTCGAGACCCGCACGCCGGCCGCCGCCGCCCCCGGCGACGACCCGGTCACCGGAGGCCATCCCGAGCGGGTCTTCCCGGGTCTGACCAGGCGCCTCACCGCCGCCGGATACGACGAGACGTACGGACCCGCCGCCGGTACGCCGCGCTGGCGTGCCGTCAGCCCTGCGGTCGGCAGCGTCGACGACCGGGGGACGTTCACCGCCCGCCGCAGCGGCACGACCGACGTCAGGGCGGAACGCGCGGGGGCCCATGGTGTGACCCGGCTCACCGTTCTCGACCGGCTGGCCCTCATCCGGCCCACCACCACGCGTGTCGGCCTGGCGGACGCGGAGGCGACCGGGAGCTTCGGCATCGTCGGCCTCGACTCCCACGGCACGAGTGCTCCCGTGGAGCCCGCGGACGTCACCCTCGACTACGACCGCACGCGGTTCGCCGTCGCCGACGACGGCCGGGGATCGTTCACCGTCAGGTCCCTCACCGGCTCGGGAGCGGGACGGATCGAGGCCACCGCGGGGGGCGTCAGCACCACCCTCGCCGTGAGCGTCGGCCTCACCGAGCAGACCGTCTCGGACTTCGAGGACGCCGGCTCCTGGAAATTCAGCCAGGCCCGCGCGGACGGCTCGCTCGCCGCGACGCCTGACGGGCACACCGGTACCGGTCTCCGGCTCACGTACGACTTCACCCGGTCGACGGCGACGCGTGCCGCCTACGCCGCACCGCCCCGGTCCGTCGTCGTGCCGGGGCGGCCGCAGGCGTACACCCTCTGGATCAAGGGAGACGGCAACGGGGCCTGGCCGACCCTCCACCTCAAGGACGCCGCGGGCTCCGACCAGTTGCTACGGGGGCCGTACATCACCTGGACCGGCTGGCGACAGGTCACCTTCGCCGTGCCGCCGGGCGCGGCGACGCCCCTGTCGGTGCACCGCTTCTACCTCGCCGAGACGGCCGCGGCCCGGCAGTACACCGGTGAGATCGTCATCGACGGCCTGACCGCCCAGGTCCCGCCCGGCGTCGAACTCCCCGAACAGGCGCACCCCGCCGACCCCTTGATCGACACCGCGGCGGTGACCGAGGGCCGGGACTGGCGGTTCGCGGTGATGTCGGACGCCCAGTTCGTCGCACGCGAACCGGACAGCGCCATCGTCCGGCAGGCCCGCCGCACCCTGCGGGAGATCAAGGCGGCACAGCCCGACTTCCTGGTCGTGAACGGCGACCTCGTCGACGAGGGATCACCCGCCGACCTCGCCTTCGCCCGCCAGGTCCTCGACGAGGAGCTGGGCGACTCGTTGCCCTGGTACTACGTACCGGGCAACCACGAGGTGATGGGCGGGAAGATCGACAACTTCATCGCGCAGTTCGGTCCGGCCCGGCGGACGTTCGACCACGAGGGCACCCGGGTCATCACACTCGACACATCGAGCCTCAGCCTGCGCGGCGGTGGCTTCGCCCAGATCGAGGAGCTGCGTGCCCAACTGGACGCAGCCGCGAAGGACCGGTCGGTCGGTTCCGTGATGCTGATCGAGCACGTGCCCCCGCGTGATCCGACCGTGCAGAAGGGCAGCCGGCTGAGCGACCGCAAGGAGGCCGCTCTCGTCGAGCAGTGGCTGGCGGACTTCCGCCGCACGACCGGCAAGGGGGCGGCCCTCATCGGCAGCCACGTCGGGGTCTTCGACGCCTCGCGCGTGGACGGCGTCCCCTACCTGATCAACGGGAACTCCGGCAAGGCGCCGGCAGGACCCGCGGACGAGGGAGGCTTCACCGGCTGGTCGCTGATCGGCGTCGACCGCGTCCGGCCCGGCGAACAGGCCGCGGCGCGCCGCCGGCCGTGGGAGGGAGGGCCCGACTGGATCTCCGCACAGACCCGCGCCCACGTCGACGCGCTGACCCTGGACGCACCCTCCACGCTCGTCGTGGGGGAGCACACGCGGGTCGCCGCGCACGTCACCCAGGGCACCCGGACCGTGCCGGCTGCCTTCCCGCTCAGCGTGGACCGGACGGCCTCCCCGAACGTCCACATCGGGAAGGCGGACGGCGCCCGGCGCCGCCACGTCGCGGCTCTGGACCCCGCCACGGGCACGTTCTCCGCGCTCCGGCCGGGCGCCGTCACACTCGCGGTGACCGTCAACGGGGTCACCCGCCAGGTGCGGATCCAGGTCGTGTCAGGGGCGGTGGAGCCCGCCGCCTGACGCCCTGTCGCGTGACCGGCACCCCCGCACGGCTCCCGGACCTCGGCCGGGAGCCGTGCGGGGCCCTGCGCCGACTCCCGGCGGGCGGCGCGGCCCGCTCACACCTTGCGGTAGCCGTACGCGTCCGTGGCCGCCGCCTCCACGGTGTCCAGGTCGCCCCCGGCCGACGCCGTCACCAGCGCCGCCACCGCGCCCTCCACGAACGGCGCGTCCACCAGCCGTGCCCCGTCCGGAAGTTCGTCGCCCTCCTCCAGCATCGACTTCACCGTGAGCACCGCGCTCCCGAGGTCCACGAGCAGCGCGACCCCGGCACCCCTGTCGACCGTCCTGGCGGCTTCGGCGATCAGCTCCGCACTCGTCCCCAGCCCTCCGGCCGAGGTGCCTCCCGCCGCCGCCACCGGTGCCGTGGCACCACCGGCCGCCAGCCCTCGGGCCAACTCGACGACGGCCTCCGCCACCGCCCCGCTGTGCGAGACCAGCACGATTCCGACCTGCTTCTCCTCGCTCATGCGCCGCCTCCGCCGTTCGCCTCGTCGGCCTCGGCGAGGGCACCGACCAACAGGGCCGCCGAGGCGGCCCCCGGATCCTGGTGCCCGATGCTGCGCTCGCCGAGATAGCTCGCCCTGCCCTTGTGGGCCCGCAGCGGTACGGTCGCCAGAGCACCGGCCAGCGCGGCGTCCCGGGCCTCGCCGAACGAACCGCCCAGCACCTCGACGGCCGGCAGCAGCGCGTCGAGCATCGTCTTGTCCCCGGCCTGAGCCCCGCCGAGCTGGGCCACCGCGGCGACGCCCGCGCCGAGGGCCTCCGCCAGCTGACCGGGCGTCACCTCCGGAGCCTCACCCAGCGTCTTCCCGGTGCGGCGCAGCAGAGTGCCGTACAAGGGCCCGGACGCCCCGCCGACCGTCGAGATCAGTCGGCGGCCCGCCAGCGTCAGCACGGCACCCGGTGACGCGGGGGCCTCCTTCTCGAGAACGTCCCTCACGGCGGCGAATCCCCGCCGCATGTTGCTCCCGTGATCGGCGTCGCCGATCGCGGCGTCGAGCTCGGTCAGCCGGTCCGCCTCACGGTCGACGGCAGCCGCGGTGACGGCCATCCAGCGACGGAAGAAATCGGTGTCGAGCACAAGGTCTCCTGTTCCTCACACATGGGGGAAGGTCGCACGGCCGGACGTCCGTTCACCGGCCCCAGCGGAGCGCCGGCGTCTGTACAGGTGCGTCCCAGAGCCGCACCATCTCCTCATCCACCTGACAGAGCGTCACCGAGCACCCCGCCATGTCGAGCGACGTCACGTAGTTGCCCACCAGCGTACGAGCCACCGTCACGCCTCGCTCCGAAAGCACCCGATGCACCTCGGCACCGAACCCGTACAGCTCCAACAGCGGTGTCGCGCCCATCCCGTTGACCAGCACCAGTACGGGGCCACCGGGCCTGAGATCCTCCAGCACCGCGTGGACGGAGACATCGGCGATCTCCCCGGACGTCATCATGGGGCGGCGCTCCCTGCCGGGCTCGCCGTGGATGCCGATGCCCAGTTCCAGTTCACCCGCGGGCAGATCGAAGGTCGGCGTGCCCTTCGCCGGAGTGGTGACGGAGCTGAGCGCCACCCCGAAGCTCCGCGAGGACTCGTTCACCCGCCGGGCCAGGGACTCCACCCGCTCCAGCGGCGCACCCTCGTCGGCGAGCGCGCCGGCGATCTTCTCCACGAACAGCGTCGCCCCGGTGCCGCGCCGCCCCGCCGTGAACGTGCTGTCGGCCACCGCCACGTCGTCGTCGACCAGGACCCGGGCGACCTGGATGCCCTCGTCCTCCGCGAGTTCGGCGGCCATGTCGAAGTTCAGCACGTCCCCGGTGTAGTTCTTGACGACGAACAGCACGCCCGCGCCGCTGTCCACCGCGGCGGCCGCCCGCACCATCTGGTCGGGTACCGGCGAGGTGAAGACCTCGCCGGGGCAGGCCGCCGCCAGCATTCCGGGGCCGACGAACCCGGCGTGCAGAGGTTCGTGCCCGGACCCGCCGCCGGACACGAGCCCCACCTTCCCGGCCACCGGGGCGTCACGCCGGACGACGAGACGGTTCTCGACGTCCACGACGAGGTCCGGATGGGCGGCGGCCATTCCGCGCAGTCCGTCCGCGACGACGGTCTCCGGCACGTTGATGAGCATGCGCAACGGTTCCTCCTGGGGAGAGCGTGACGGCCGTCCGAGGGTGCCGACGGGCCGTCGGCGTGAATTCCGGTCCTCTTGTCCCGGGTGCGTGCGGCACCAGTATCGGAGAGACCCGGGTGATCGGGAAGCGACGCGTCGCTTCCCTCCTCCGCCTTACGGTCCTGTGACGTGGGCGCGCCGCGCCCGCTCTCCCGTCTCCGGGCGGCCTAGCGTGGCGGCCATGCGTGTACTGGTCACCGGCGGAGCCGGGTTCATCGGGTCGTACATCGTCCGGACTCTCGCCGCGGGCGGGCACGAGCCGGTTGTCCTCGACGCACTGCTGCCCTCCGCGCACGGCCGGGGCGCGTCCGGTACGTCCGTGGCCGGGCACCTGCCGCCGGGCGTCCGGACGATCGTCGCGGACGTACGGGACCGGGAGGCGGTCGCCGGAGCGCTGGCCGGGATCGACGCCGTGTGTCATCAGGCGGCGATGGTCGGTCTCGGCAAGGACTTCGCGGACGCGCCGGAGTACGTCGGGTGCAACGAACTCGGCACGGCGGTGCTGCTCGCCGGGATGGCGGCGGCCGGGGTCCGGGATCTGGTACTCGCCGGCTCGATGGTGGTCTACGGCGAAGGGCGTTACGACTGCCCCCGCCACGGCTCCGTACGGCCCGGCCCCAGGACCGTGGCCGACCTGGACGCGGGCCGGTTCGAGCCGCGCTGTCCCGCGTGCGGCGCGGAGCTGGTGCCCGGCCTGGTCACCGAGGAGGCGGCCGGTGACCCGCGCAACGTGTACGCGGTGACGAAGCTCGCCCAGGAACATCTCGCCGCCGCCTGGGCACGCGCGTCGGGCGGCCGGGCCGTCGCGCTGCGCTACCACAACGTGTACGGCCCGGGGATGCCGCAGGACACCCCGTACGCCGGTGTCGCCGCCTTCTTCCGTTCGGCCCTGGCCAGGGGCGAGGCCCCCCGGGTGTTCGAGGACGGTGGCCAGCGACGAGACTTCGTGCACGTACGGGACGTGGCGGCGGCCAACGCCGTGGCACTCGCTGCGCTGGGGGAGCGGGAGCCGGGCACCTTCGACGCCTACAACACGGGAAGCGGTACGCCGCACACCGTCGGCGAGATGGCGCGGGCCCTGGCCTCGGCCCACGGCGGTCCGGAGCCCGTCGTCACCGGTGAGTACCGGCTCGGGGACGTACGCCATGTGACCGCGGATTCGCGACGCCTCCGTGAAGAGCTCGGCTGGAAACCGGAGACGGAGTTCGGCGAGGGCATGCGGGAATTCGCCGCGGCGCCGCTGCGGAGCACCGGGGAGCCGGGTACCTGACAGCCGCCCCGGGAAGCATCGTCCCGGTCGCCTCTCGCGGTGAGCGTCGAGACGCGGTGTCGCGAAGCGTTCGGGCGTCGAGGCCCGTCATCCGCCCGCCCGACGTCATGGCCCGTGCGCCCCGCTGCCTCCCCGGCCGGTCGGAGGCGTTCTGCGGCCACCGCAGGGGCGATGTCCACGTTTCGTAAGAACTCGAAGCCTGAAATGTCTGTTTCTGCTCCGTAGGGTGATCGATGTGACCGACTCCTCACCGGCTGATCCCGCCGGCTCCCCCCGCGCCGACATCGTGCTGCCCTGCCTCGACGAAGCCAGGGCCCTCCCACGGGTGCTGGCCCGCGTTCCCGACGGATGGCGGGCCATCGTGGTCGACAACGGTTCCACCGACGGGTCGGCGGACATCGCCCGCTCGCTCGGCGCGACCGTCGTGCACGAACCGCGCCGCGGCTTCGGCTCCGCCTGCCACGCCGGGCTGCTCGCCGCCGAGGCGGAATACGTCTGCTTCTGCGACTGCGACGGCTCGCTCGACCCGGCGCTGCTCCCCGGCTTCGTCCGGCGGATCGCCGAGGGGGAGACCGATCTGCTTCTCGGCCGGCGCCGCCCCACGACCCGCGGCGCATGGCCGCCGCACGCCAGAGCGGCCAACATCGCTCTGTCCGGAATGCTCCGTCGTCGCACCGGACTCCGGTTGCACGACCTCGGGCCGATGCGAGCCGTACGCCGGGACACGCTCCTGGCGCTCGGCCTGACGGACCGTCGCAGCGGCTACCCGCTGCAGATGGTGGTGCGCGCGTCGGACGCCGGACTGCGCGTCGCCGAGACGGACGTGCCGTATCTGCCCCGGACGGGCAGGTCCAAGGTCACCGGCACCTGGCGGGGGACCTGGCACGCGGTGCGGGACATGCGTGCGGTGCTGCGGCAGCCGGAGCCGAGGGAACAGCTGGGCGTCAGGGCGGAGGCGTCCCGATGAGCGGGCCGGTGCCTCCTGCGGGTACGACGACCTTGCTGGTCATCGCCAAGGAGCCGGTTCCCGGCCGGGTCAAGACCCGGCTCTCGCCGCCGTTCAGCCCCGGTGAGGCCGCGGAACTCGCCGCTGCGGCGCTCGAGGACACCCTGCGGACCGTGCTCACCCTGCCGGCTCGGCGACGGGTCCTGGTGCTGGAAGGGCGCCCCGGTCCCTGGACGCCGCACGGCTTCGACGTACTGCCGCAGAGCGCGGGCCCACTCGACGAGCGCATCGCGGCGGCATTCGGCACATGTACCGGCCCGGCCCTCCTCATCGGGATGGACACCCCGCAGATCACTCCGGCGCTGCTGGCGCCCGCGCTCTCCCCGGGCGGCTGGGACGGCTGCGACGCGTGGTTCGGACCTGCCGAGGACGGCGGTTTCTGGGCGCTCGGCCTGGCCGCCCCCGACCCCGGCCTCGTGCGGGGCGTGCCGATGTCCCTCCCCGATACGGGCGAACTCCAGCGGGCGCGCCTGACGGACGCCGGCCTCACCGTCCGGAACCTGCCGCCGCTGCGTGACGTGGACACCGCCAAGGACGCGGTGCGCGTCGCCGCCGCGGCGCCCGACGGCCGGTTCGCCGCCGCACTTTCCCGCCTGGGCCGGGCGGTGGTCCGATGAGCACGGTGCTGCCGTCGGCGGGTCCGGGCCCCTCCACCCCCTGGGCGACCGATCCTTACGCACGGGCGCTGAGCCGCGGCCGCGGGCCGCTCTTCCTCAGGCGGGCGGACGGGTGGCTCCTGCCACTGGACATCGAGCGCTGGTGCGCGGACGCGGACGCCGCCGACCTGTCGGCACTCCGGCGCAGCGAGGGCCCGGTCATCGACATCGGCTGCGGGCCGGGACGGCTGGTGGCCGCGCTGTCCTCGCGTGGCCACCGTGCGCTGGGCATCGATGTGAGCGAGGCAGCCATCGGGCGCACCCAGCGGATCGGCGGCGCGGCGCTCCGTCGCAGCGTCTTCGAGCCACTGCCCGGCGAAGGCCGCTGGGGAACCGCCCTGCTCATCGACGGCAACATCGGTATCGGCG
Source organism: Streptomyces sp. NPDC002793 (assembly GCF_040295485.1). NCBI lineage: Bacteria > Bacillati > Actinomycetota > Actinomycetes > Kitasatosporales > Streptomycetaceae > Streptomyces > Streptomyces sp. NPDC002793. Next base: position 115,897 of record NZ_JBEOVL010000007.1, read on the forward strand.
GTGACCCCCGTGCCCTGCTCCGCCGGGTGGCCGACCTGGTGGCTCCGGAGGGACTGCTCATCACGGAAGCGGCGCCCCACGAGGTGGACGAGACGGTCCAGGTACGCCTCGACGACGGCAGGGGGCAGGCCGGCCCGGCACCCCACTTCCCCTGGACCCGCGTCGGGGTGTCCGCGCTGCTCGGGTACGCGCGGTCGGAGGAATGGAGGCCCGTCGATCAGTGGGAGGCCGACGGCCGCCCGTTCCTCGCCCTGCGCCGCGCCCGGACGGTGCGTACGACGAGCAGGAGCGCCGACACGGCGAACAGCGCGGCCGTGATCAACAGCCAGTTGCCCAGGAACCCGTCGGGGGACGTCCCGCTCGCCGGTTCGTAGCGTTCCGCGTGACGCGTGATCAGAGGGAACCACATCAACAGGAGCAGCCCGGACAGGAACAGCGGTACGCGTACGAAGCCGACCAGCCCGCTCCGCCGCAGGCGAGGGAGTTGCAGCGCCCGGTCCGCCGACGAGTAGAGCGGGAGCAGCATCAGGTCGTGCACCAGGGCGGCGCCCACGAACCACACCAGGATCATGAGGGTGTCCCCGTCGAGGAGCCGCACCCCCGCGTAACCCGCGAGGGCGAACGACGAGACCATCAGCAGCAGATGCAGCGGCCCTTCCCCGTACCGACGGCGAGGAATCCGAATCCTCATCACAGCTCCCCGAACGTCAGACGGCTCACCCATTTGGTGTTCATCACGCCGGGGGCGGCCGGAACGATGACCCGCGCCGGGTATCCGTGATCCGGCGACAGGGCCTCACCGTTGACTCCCAGCGCCAGCAGGGAGCGCGGGTCGTGCACCTGGTTGCCCCGGAGGGCCACGGTCCGGAAGGGCCCGCTGCGCTGGAGGGATTCGACCAGCACCCCCGGTGGCGGCCCGTCGCGGAAGCCGGCGAGCGCGGCGAGGTCGCGCAGACGGACCCCGCGCCACCACTGATCGGATGTCGACCAGCCCTCCACACACGCGATGGGCAACGCCGCGCTGCGCTGCTCCAGGGCCAGGAGGTCCGCCCGGGAGAGGCGGACCTCGCCGGCCGGCCCGATGACGGTCAGCCGCCAGCGGTCTCCCGCGTCTGCCGGGACGATGCCCGCCTTCGCGGCCGTCCTGTTGATCTGGAAACCGTTGGGCCCCGGACCGGGCTCGGCCCCGCCGCGAGGGGTCAGCAGGGCGGTCCGCCGCAGCACGCCGTCGAAGCTGCGGCCGGCGGAGGTCACCAGCAGCAGCAGCGACCCCGCCCCCACGACGGCCAGCGCACCGCGCCGGGAGACGGTCGGAGCGGCGGGTCGGGGTGCGGCCAGTTCGTCGCTCCCCTCCGAGGGGATGCCGTGGCGCAGGACCCTCAGCGTCCGGGGCAGCTTCAGGCAGACGTGGGCGAGGAACGCGGCGAAGAAGACCCAGGCCCCGTAGAAGTGGAGCGGATAGAAGGATCCGGGAAACAGGTACTCCAACTGGATGTTCAGCAGGCCCGTGACCCATTCGAAGAGTGCCCCGCCCACCAGCAGCAGCAGCGAAAGACGCTCCAGCGCATGCCCGGCCGACCGTGCCGGCGGCAGCGCGAAGAGTTTGGGGATCACCGACCAGAGCTTCGCCAGCAGGACGGGGAAGAGGACGATGCCGAGGGTGACGTGGGTGCCCTGCGTCAGCCTGTACAGCCAGTGGGGCCCCGTGGGCCAGTCGAACAGGTAGAAGCCCAGCCATCCCTTGTCCGGCGTCTTGTCGTTCACCGCGGCGAGATCCGGGTTGTACGCCGCGTACGACAGAAGGCCGGTCACGAACAGCAGGGTGATCCCGGCGAGGAGCACCACACCGAGTGCGGCCGTGAACCGGACCCCGCGCACCGGACTGCGCCAGAAGGCGGGATCACCGGGTCGGAGGAGAGAGGGGTCGTGTTCGCCGGGAAGGTGTTCACCGGTTCGCTGACGTCTGTCGCCCATGCGCCGACGTTATGCCGGAGAGGTCGCTCCGCAGGGGGTACGACTCCTGACGAAAGTCTGACGCCGGCTCACGCCCGACAACCGGCCGGAGTCGCCGCCGCCGGATCTGACGGTTGTGTGACGCGACGGCGTCGCACCGCCCGCCGCGCCCCCCTGATGCGTAGCGTGCCCGCGTGACCACAGAGGAATGCAGCGACCCCATCAGGCCCCCCGAGCCATCCGCGGGGCCCCTCCGCACCACCGGGCCCGCCGGCCACCGTCGGGATCTGACAGCCGCCGCGGCGGGTGTCCTGCTGGTGGCCGTGGCCATGGCGGTCGGATGGGTGATCCAGGAAGGTGACGGCAGTCTGCAGGTCCACTGGCCGCCACTCCTGGCCACCTGGGACCCCCATCTCGGTCCCGGCACCCCGGCGGCCGTGGCGGTGGCGGTGGCCGTCGTCGCGTACGGGCCGCGGCTCGCCGTGAGGCTCCCCTGGAGGCGGCTGCTGCTCACCTGCTGGGCCGCCTCGGTGGCGTGGATCCTCTCCCTCGCCCTGATCGAAGGCTGGTACAGGGGGGTCGAGCGCAGGCTGACCACCAAGCACGAATACCTGCGCGTGATCGACCGCTTCGACGACATCGGTGCCGCCTTGCGCGGCTTCACCGACCACATCGTGATCGGCCCGCCGGGCAACTGGCCCGCCCACGTCGCCGGGCACCCGCCGGGCGCCACGCTGACCTTCGTCGGCCTGGACCGTGCGGGACTCGGGGGCGGCGCCTGGGCGGGCATGTGGTGCATCGTGCTCGGCGGCTCCGCCGCGGTGGCCGTCATGGTCGCACTGCGAGCGCTGACGGACGAACACCTCGCGCGCCGCGCCGCGCCGTTCCTCGTTCTCGCGCCCTTCGCCGTCTGGACCGGAACCTCGGCCGACGGTTACTTCACCGCGGTCGCGGCCTGGTCCGTCGCACTGCTGGCGCTCGCCGCGACCCGTACGGCCCGGCTTCCGGCAGCTGCGGCACTGGGCTCCGGACTGCTGTTCGGCCTCACCTGTTACCTCAGTTACGGTCTGACGCTCGTCGCGGCCCTGATCGCGGCCGTCCTCGTGCTGGCCCGGACGGCCCGTCCGCTCGGCCTCTTCGCACTCGGGGCGCTCGTCGTACCCACGGCCTTCACCCTGGCGGGCTTCAACTGGTGGGAGGCCTACCATCTGCTCGTCGAGCGCTACTACCAGGGCGCGGGCGGGACCCGCCCCTACTCCTACTGGGTCTGGGCGAACCTCGCCTGCACCACCCTGGCCGCGGGACTCGCCACCGTCGCCGGTCTGCGCCGTACGGCGGTCGCCGCGCCCGCCGCCCTGCGCGGACTGCGGTCAGGCTCGGCGACGGCCACCCAGCGGCTGGCCGTCCTCACCCTGGCCGCGTTCCTGGCCCTCGCCGTCGCGGACCTGTCCGGGATGAGCAAGGCGGAGACGGAGCGCATCTGGCAGCCCTTCGTGGTCTGGCTGATGCCTGCCGCCGCCCTGCTCCCCGACCTCGGCCGGCGTGGCTGGCTGACCGCCCAGGCGGTCGTCGCCCTGCTGGTCAATCACCTGCTGTGGACCGGGTGGTGAGCGCCGAGTACGTCACAGGGACGGCGTACGGTCATCGGTCGCGCAGGCAGAGCTCGCGATCGCCGACCCACTGACCGAGCCAGGCGCTCAGGGGGACGGTGACGCACCACCCGGGCCCGTTCGTCACCGGCGTCGGCGTGCCGGACCCGGGCGCCGTCGGTGTCCCGCTCGGAGCGGGTCCCGAGGGCGCGGTGGCGTCCGGCAGTCCGCTCAGCATCTCGCGGAACACCTGCGAGGACGCGGGATTCTCGGTGCACTGCCACACCCCGTGCGGGCAGTAGTCCGTGATCGTCTGGTACACCGGATCGTGCAGCTCGATCCATTCCAGCATGCGGCGCATGTACTCGGGGTTGTCGCCGTTGCGGAACAGCCCCCACTCGGGGAACGAGATCGGCTTGCCGTGCTCGGCCGCGAAGTCGACCTGTTTCTGCAGGCCGTACGGTTCGTTCACCTGCTCGTCGAAGGTCTGCGCCGGAGGCTGGTCGTAGGAGTCCATGCCGATGATGTCCACGACGTCGTCCCCGGGGTAGCACTCGGTCCAGGGCACGGCGTCCCGCCCCCTGCTCGGTGCGAAGTCGAAACGGAACTCCTGGCCGGACACGGACCGCATCGCGGTGACGATGCGCTTCCAGTACGCCTTCCACGCGTCGGGGTCGGGTCCGCACCGGTGCGTGTACGTCGTGCCGTTCATCTCCCAGCCGAGGACGATCACCGTGTCCGGCACGCCCAGCAGGACCAGACGCTCGGCCAGCGTGCGGAAGTGCCCGTCGAACCGGCCCTCGGCCCCGGCCCGCAGCAGACCACGCACCTCGTCGTCGGAGACGTGTTCCTCGTTCCGCTCCATCATCGGCGTGTTGAGGACGAACATCCGGTCCCGGTCCGCCTTCCGCCAGGCCGCCCACGAGGCGAGGAAGCCGGGGCGGCCCTCGATGTTCTCCCACAGGTCGCCCGGCAGATAGCTGTGTCCGACGCGCAGCTCCGTCCCGCCGAGCCAGCGGGACAGCTCACCCATCCGCCGCACACCCTCCGGCCCGTAGTCCAGGTAGGCACCGACGGCGGTCGTCCTGACCGGTTCCGGGGACCTCTGAGCGGTTCCCTTGCCGGTCTGGGTGTCACCGGTCCCGTGGCCGGCGAGGACCACGCCGCCGGCGAGGAGGCAGAGCGCGCTCGCGCCGACGCCGAAATTGATGAGACGGCCTTTCACGGGCACGGCTCCTCCTTGTATTGCGGCCTGGATCCGACCCTGCCGACCCTAAGGAGAATGATCCGACCAGGGCCGGTGGGCCGTCCGTGAATAGGCCATTCGCTGCTGACGGAAGCTCAGAGCCCTCCGTTCGGGTGAACCGTTCCGAAGGTGAAGGGCAGAGAACCGACCCGGTTGTCGAAATTCGAATCGACCAGAACCGGTTCGCCCGAGGTCCGGACATCTCCCGGCCGCATGAGAATTTCCCGGAAGAGCGCTTTCATCTCCAGCTTCGCCAGATGTGCCCCCAGACAGTGGTGAGGACCTCCACCGCCGTAGCCGAGGTGCGGATTGGGCGACCGGGTGATGTCGAACGCGTCCGGATCGTCGAAGACGGCCGGGTCCCGGTTCGCGGACGCGTAGAGGAGTACGACCTTCTCCCCCGGCAGGAAGGTGTGGCCGCCGAGCGTGTGCGCGGCCGCCACCGTCCGGCGGAACTGGATGATCGGCGTCGAGAGGCGGACGATCTCGTCGACCGCGCCGTCGGCGTAGCGGTCGAAGTCGGACACCAGGAGGGCCCGCTGTTCCGGATGCGCGGTCAGCAGGAGCATCCCGTGGGCGATCGCGTTCCGGGTGGTCTCCACACCGGCCACGAGCAGCAGCGAGAAGAACGCGCCCAGCTCACGCGAGGACAGGGCCCGTCCGCCGACATCGGCCCGGACGAGTGCCGAGATCACATCGTCCTCGGGGACGCGGCGCCGCTCCCGGGCGATGCCCGCCATCTCCCACTGCATGCGGGCCAGTGAGCGCAGACCGCGCCCCGGGACCCGCAGCCGGGCGCGGCCACGGCGACTGACCCCGACGTACTCCGACGCCTGGTCGACGCGGGCGGCGATGCCGGCCCGATGGCGTACGGGGATGCCCATCAGGTCGCAGATCACCTCGAACGGCATCCGGGCGGGCGCCGCACGCATGAAGTCACCCGGGCCATCGGCGACCATCTCGTCCACCAGCCGCCGCGCGACGGCGCCGATGTTCTCCTCGGCGGCGGCGAGCAGCCTGGGTGTGAAGGCGCGGGAGACGGTCCTGCGCAGACCGGTGTGCTCGGCACCGTCCATGTTGACCATGGAGTTGCCGAACAACGCCTTGGCCCAGGGCGCCGGTTCCGGAACGGTGGCACCGGGGGCGCTGGCGAAGACCTGCGGTTGCCGGCTGGCCGCCTTCACGTCAGCGTGTTTCACCAGCGCGCGGAACGGCGTGCGCGACCCCGTACGCGGAGTGAAGCGGACCGGGACGTCCAGTTCCCTCAGCCGGGCGAACGCCGACAGCCGCTCGGACCGCGGCAGCCGCCAGAACGACGGATCGGCCAGATCGGCACCGGCCGTTCCCCGCACGTGGTCGGTGGGCACCTGCGTCGGCGCGTTCATGTACAACCTCCGGGAGTTCGGACCGCCATGCTGGCCCGGCGGGCGGCGCGGAGCGGCAGACACGGCCGGGCCGGCCGGAGAATTCCCACGGTCGCGTGATGCCCCGCCGATCAGAACTGTTCGCGCCCCGTCTCGTTGCCCACTCGAGCACAACATTTCGCAGAAGCGGACAAAAGGGAGGTACGCCCACCATGGAACCGACCACCGGCACGTACACGGAGCCGGCCGGGGCACCGAGGCCCGCCCGCCGCGCGGTGCTGCGCACCGTCTTCACCGCGGTCGTGATCGCCGGAACCGGCGGCGCGCTCGCGCCGGTCCTCCTCCAAGGCCCGGAATCCGGAGACCGTACGCAGGAACGCGACGCCGTGGGGCCCGAGCGGTTCTCCGAGCGGTACAAGGGACGCGAGATCCGTGGCACGGGCACGCCCGTCGTGGCGGCCGGGACGCGGCCGTACACCGGTGAGGCGGGAGCCGTCGCGGCGGCGCACGGCATCGATGTCCGGGTCGACGGGAGGACGTTGCACGTGATGAGGCGGGCGGACGGGAGCTACCTCAGCGCCGTCAACCACTACGAGTCGTTCCCGACGCTCCTCGAGACGGCGCGCGCCGCGGTCGACGAGCTCGGCACCGCCCAGCTGCCGGCGGCCTCCCCGCACACCATCTGACCTGAGGACGAGCACAGGTGTACAGCCGCAAGAATCAGCGTGACCTCACGCGTACCGAGAAGAAGCGCCTGGTGGACGCGATCCTGGAGCTCAAACGCTCGGGTCGCTACGACGACTTCGTCGTCCTGCACCGGCAGTACTACGTCACCGACGCCGAGGGCAGACCACGGGCCGCCCATATGACCCCGTCCTTCTTCCCCTGGCACCGCAGATACCTGCTGGAATTCGAGAAGGCGCTGCAGGCCGTCGACCCCCGTGTGTCGGTTCCGTACTGGGACTGGACGCGGGACAGCACGCCGAGCGCCTCCCTCTGGGCGGAGGATTTCCTCGGCGGAAACGGCAGACCGGGCGACCGGCAGGTGATGACCGGGCCGTTCGCGTACCGGCGGGGGAACTGGCGTATCCGTGCCGGTGTCACCGCCGACCCCTTCCTGCGGCGCAACTTCGGCCGGCCGTCCGCCCCCGTCACCCTGCCCGGGGCGGCGGAGGTGGACCGGGCCCTGAGCGATCCGGTGTACGACGCCGCACCCTGGAACAGCGTCAGCACCACCGGTTTCCGGAACAGGATCGAGGGCTGGGGCATCAGGGGGAACCGCGGTGTGGCCAACCACAACCGGGTCCACCGCTGGATCGGCGGGTCCATGGCGGGTGCGGCGTCGCCCGACGACCCGGTCTTCTGGCTTCACCACGCCTTCGTCGACCTGCTCTGGACCCGCTGGCAGAAGGCGCATCCGCGCTCCCGCTACCTGCCGGCCCGTGCGCTCCCCGCCGGCGACCCGCAGCGGGACCGGGTCTTCGCGTTCGACCAGCCGATGCCCCCGTGGGGCGTGAGGCCCTCACAGCTCATGAGCCACTCCCGGCTCTACCGGTACGTCTGAGCCGTGCCGCCCGGCCCCGGGAACGGGCCGGGCCTCCCCCCGCCGCCGGAGGCGGAGAGGGGAGGCCCGGAGCGCCTCGGGGGAGATCAGTGGCCGTAGCCGTACTCGCCCTTGTCCTCGTGGCTGTCCGACACGTTCGCGCAGGTGTTGCCGAACGCCGGGTTCAGCAGGGCGATCACGTTCACCGTGTTGCCGCACACGTTGACCGGGATGTGGACGGGCACCTGGACGGCGTTGCCCGAAAGGACACCGGGGGAGTGGGCCGCGACGGCCCCCGCACCGGCGTCGGCGGTGGCCATGCCGGCACCGCCGGCGATCAGGGCACCGGTACCTGCCATGACGGCGGCCACCTTCGAGATACGCGACATCAGTTCTCCTTGAGAGATTCGGAACCGGCCGCCGAGCGTGCGGCCGGTATGCCCTGACAACGCCGCACTCGACAGACGGTAACGGATCGGCCCAAAACTCATCATCCCGGCTCAACCCCGGCCGAGGGCCGCGAGCCCCGCCTCCGGGAGCTGACTGAGCAGACCACGCCAGTCCCGCGCCCCGGGGAAACGGGACTTCACCGATTCGGCCGCCCGGTCCCGCACGGTCATCTGTGTCTCCCGCAGCCGCAGCAGCGGCTCCAGCGAGGAACGGGCCAGCAGCAGACGCTGATTGACGACCGGCACGGGGCCCCAGTGATTCTTGTACCGCTCCGAGCCGCGCAGCAGGCTCAGCACGCCGCGGCCCTGGCCGGCCCCGGACTCCCGCGCCAGCTCGCGGAGCAGCATCGAGGAGACATCCACCTTCCGCTCCCTGAGCCGAGGATCGGCGCCGTAGAGGTAACCCCCGGTCAACTGCGCGGACCGGAACGACAGATCGGCGGCCACCACCTCCCCGTCGAGCAGGAACTCCCGGACCGATGCCTCACCGTCGCGCACCATCCGGCGGGCGGAGCGCACCAGATGCGCGCAGAAACGGGGCCGCAGGTGCTCCGGGGTGACCCCCTTGCCGAGCCATTGGAGCTCGTGCAGCCGCAGCATGGTGCCGATCGCGCCCGCGACCCGGTGGACGGGCACCGAGCGGCACTCGATGCCCAGCGCGTCGATGCGGCGCAGTTTGGCCCGGGCCCGCTGGGCACGCGAACCGGTCATCCGGCCGATGAGGGCGTCGATCGGCTCGGCGGGCAGTTCCATGCAGGTCGAGTCAGCGCGGCTGCTCCGGGCACCGGACCACGCCTCGAACAGCAGGTGCGCCGAGGCGTCGGGCCGGACCTCCCGAAGGTCCACCACCGTGTGCGCGGCCGCCCGGTGCAGCCCGCGCTCCAGCGCGGTGACCGCCGCCCGGGTGTCCTCGCCGTCCACCAGGATGTCGGAGAAGTCGGAGATCGCGCCGCCCATCGGCACCAGCAGAGGCATCGGGCGGTGCACGAGCATCAGCGGCGCCGCGCCGATCAGACGCCTGCCCCGGCGCGCCAGTACGACCCTGAGCCGGCCGGGCGTTCCGTAGGAGAGCCACCACGAGTGGAGCCACGCGTGACTCTGGAACGGCGTGGCGGTGGGGCAGCGGCGGTGCAGCGCCTCCCACTCGGGGGCGAGGTCCGCGAAGTCCGGCAGATCCCGGCAGAGGGTGACGGTCAGCCGTCCGTGAGGGTGGGTGTTCATCGCACGAGCTCCCGTTCGTCGGCGGAGCCACCCTGGGCGGGGGCCGGTACCTGGGCGGTGGCGTCACGGCGCCCGGAGCGCGGGCGGACGAGCAGGACCAGTCCGCCGACCAGCCCGCCCGCGCAGCCGCCCACGGCCGTGCCGAGGGGCGCGGAGGGGGACACGGGATCGACGGGCGGCACGGCGTGCGAGAACTTGATCACCTTCACGCCTGTGTCCTTCGCGACATGTCCACTGCTGACGACCACCGCCTCGGTCACCGCGTTGGCGATGTCCGCGGCACGGTTCCGGTCGGCCGACGTACCGGTGACCGCGATCATCGGCGAGTCGGGGGAGGTCTCGGACCGCACGTGTGTGCGTAGTTCGCGGACGGGCTCCCCCGCCGCCCCCTTGGCGTAGGCGAGGGTGGCGTCGCTGGTGGCGAGGCGGCCGTACGACTGCGCGTACCCCAGGGCGGCCGCCGGGTCGATGTCCTTGCCCGCGGTGACCATCGCGTAACCGGTCGCCGCGTACTCGGACGGGGCGAGCATTCCGTACGAGAATCCGCAGGCGGCTCCGAGCAGGACCCCGGCGGGCAGGGGCCACCAAGGGGGCCGTGCGAATGCGGGGCGGCGCCTGCGCCACCGTCCGGGGGCGGCGGGCTGCTGCTCGGGCGACTCGGTCATGGCTTCGCTCTCTCGGTCGGGGAAACGGTGGCGGTGCCGACGGCCTGTGCGTAGACGTCCATGAGGCGCCGGCTGCTGAGTCTGATGTCGTACCGGTCCACGGCGGCGGGGGGCGGCAGTCTGCGGGCGCCGCTCCGCATGAGGCGGCACAGCGCGCCCGTCAGCTCGCTCGTGGGATCGGTCGTGCCGGAGGCCGGACCGATACGGGTCGCGCCCGGCACCCGGCCGGCCGGGAGGTCCTCGATGGCGGGACAGGCCGCGTGCAGCACGGGCAGCCCCGCGGCCAGGGCTTCGACGACGGCGAGACCGAAGGATTCCTCGCGGGACACCGAGACGAACGCGTCGATGCCGCTGAGTACCGCGGGGATGTCAGGGGCCGCGCCCGTGGTGCCGCACTCGCCGAGGAACCTGACCCGGCCGGTCACGCCGAGCCGGGCGGCGAGGGCGCGCAGCGGCACGGCTTCCGGCCCGTCCCCGGCCAGTACGAGCCAGGCACCGGGGAGAGCGGCGACGGCCCGGATCAGCAGGTCGAAGCGTTTGCCCGGGACCAGTCTGCCGACACCCCCCACCACGAAGGCGGCTTCGGGAAGCTGCAACAGGGCCCGCGTGGCACGCCGTCGCGCGCCGTCGAAACGGAAGTCCGCCACGTCGATGCCGTTGGGGACGGTGTGGATCCGCGCGGCCGGCACACCCCAGTCGCGCAGCCTGCCCGCGACGGTGTCGGAGACGGCGACCGTCGCCGCTCCGAGCCGCTCCGTGCGGAGGTAGAGCTCCCGGGTGCCGCGGGTGAGCGGCCGTCCCTCGATCTCCTCGCGCCCCAGTGAATGCTCCGTCGCGACCACGGTGGTCCCGGCGAGGCGCGCCGCGATCCTGCCGTAGACACAGGCCCGGTAGAGATGTGTGTGCACGAGGTCGTACGAACCACGCCGGATGAGCCGGGCCAGCCGGGGCACGGCGCCGAGGTCACGGTTGCTCCGCATCCCCAGGTCCCGGACACGGACGCCGTCGGCGCGCAGCCCTTCCGCGACCGCTCCCGGGTTGGTCAGCGTCACGACGTCGCAGCGCACCGGGAGATGGCGGAGCAGCAGACGCAACTGCTGCTCCGCGCCCCCGACACCGAGGCCGGTGATGACGTGCAGCGCCCTCATCCGGCGTCACCCGGCACCGGGGTACCGGCGGAGCGGGTCCGCAGCCGGTGCCGCACTTCCTTGGCGCGCAGGCGGACACCCCGGTCGGCGTGGCTGACATGCGTACGGGGAAGGGCGAGCGGTCCCGCGAGGGGTCCGGGGACGAGGGCGCAGCCGTAGGCGTATCCCGCCTCCCGTACGGACTCGACCACCCGCCGATCGGCCGTGCCGTACGGGTAGCAGAAGCCGGCGGGCGGCTGCCCGAGGACGTGGTGCAGCGCGTCCCGGCTGCCCCACGTCTCCTGGCGCAGTTCCTCGTCGGACAACACGGTGAGGTCCCGGTGGAGCATCCCGTGCGAGCCGACCTCCATACCCGCCGAGGCGACGCCCCGGACGCCCTCCTCGGTCAGCAGTGGTCTTCGAGGCCCCAGCGGATCCCAGTCGTTGGAGCCGCCGGGCCGTCCGGGGAGGACGAACACCGTCGCCGTGCAGCGGTGGGCGAGCAGCACCGGAAGCGCCTCGCCGAGGAAGTCGGCGTACCCGTCGTCGAACGTGAGCCCGACCAGCCCCCGTTCCCCGGCGGCCCGCGCACGCAGTAGCGCCGACATCCCGACGCCTCGCAGCCCCCGGCGCCGCAGCCAGGTCAGCTGCTCGTCCAGCCGGTCGGCGGAGACGGTGATGCCGTACGGATCGTCCGTGGGATCGCTCACCGAGTGATAGGTCAGGATCCACGGCCGGGACCGGAGAGGGAGCGCGGGGACACGGGGTGCCGAGGTGTCAGCGGCCATGGGGGAACCTCTGTCGGATGAGTGCCAGCAGATGAAGGGCTTCCGGGGCTCTGAACACGATCCCGGCGAGGAGGAAGGCCGTGGGGACGAGGAGGCAGCCGGCCGCCAGACCCGCCACCGGTCCGGGCGCCAGATCCGTGGCCAGCCGGCCGACGGCCGCGGCGACCGCCGCGGCGGCCGCCGGCCGGGCGAGGGAGAGGGCGACTGCCCCGGCCCGTACGGCGACCGCTCGCGAGCCCAGCCCCAGGAGCATCAGGAGGGCTGCCGTGCTGATGCCGACTGCGTTGGCCGCCGCGATGCCGTTCACGCCGAACGGGCCGGTCAGGAGCAGTCCGGCGACGGCGGTGACCAGCAGCCCCGCGCCCATCGCACCGAGCGGGTACCAGGTGGGCCGGCCGGTCGAGAAGAACGGCCGGCACAGGGCGCCGACCAGTGTGTGGCCGAGCAGCCCGAGTGCGTAGATCCGCATGACACCGGCCGTGGCGGCGGTGTCCGCGGCGTCGAAGGCCCCACGCTGGAAGAGGATTTCGACGATCTCGGGAGCGCAGCCGAGCACCGTCGCCGTGCCCAGCAGCACCACGGTGCCGGCCAGCGCGAGATCGCGTTCGACCCGTTGCCGTGCCCCCTCCCGGTCCCCGGCCGCCATGGCCCGCGCGACGACGGGGAAGGTCACCGTGCAGATCATCATGGACAGCACCATCGGCAGCTGTGCCACCTTCTGCGCGTAGTTGAGGTGGGAGATGGCCCCGTCCGGCAGTGACGAGGCGAGGAACCGCTCGACGAAGACCTGCGACTGACGGCTGACCACGAACAGGACGACCGGTGCCAGGACCGTCGTACCGAGAAGCGCGGAAGCCCGCGTCCGGGGCGCCCGCTTCCCGCGTCGCCCCGGCACCAGCCGCAGGAACGTGGGCAGCAGGGTGAGGACCATCAGCAGGCTGCCTACGGCCACCCCCGCGGCCGCGGCGCGCACACCCCAGACGGAGTGCAATGCCAGGGTCATGCCGATGATGCCGATGTTGTACGCGATGTAGACACCGGCCGGTGCCAGGAACCGGCCGTGCGCCCGCGACGCGGCGCTGAAGTACCCCGTGACACCGAACGTGAGCACGGTGACGGCCGTCAGCCGCGTGCAGTCCACCGCGAGCCGCGGGTCGTCAAGACCGGGCGCCAGGACGCCGACGGCCCAGGGGGCGCCCCAGATGAGCAGCCCGCCCGCACAGGCCAGCGCGGCGGACAGCCGGGGCAGGGTGCCGGCCACCAGTGCGCGGACAGGGTCCGGCCCCGGGTCCCCGGCGGCACGCCGGGTCAGGGCCAGGCTGAACGCGGGCACGAGCAGCAGTGCCATGCCGTCCTCGATCAGCAGCGTGGCCGCCATCTCCGGCACGGTCCAGGCGACCAGGAAGGCGTCGCTGGCATGACTGGCGCCGAAGAACCGGGCGATGGCCTGGTCGCGTACGAGCCCCAGCAGGGCGGCGATCACGGTCAGCCCTCCGGCGCCGGCCGCCGCCCGGGCCAGGAAGCGTCCTGGCCGCACGGGGGAGTGACGCGTGGATGTCCCGGTGACCGGCGCCCCCGCGGCCGGATCCGTGGCGGTCCCGCTCACGCGACGGTCGTCCTCTCCGGCTCCGCCAGCGCCCACCACGCAGCGAGCCCGAGCACGATGCCCGTGAGGACGGTGGAGGGGCCGCCGATATCGGCGTACAGAAAGTCGACCGTCTGCCAGGCCATCAGCCCGACGGCGGCGAGACCGCAGTCGACGGCCGCGGCTCCCCGGGCCCGGGCGAGCAGCAGCCTGCGCACGCCACCGACCAGGAGCGCCGCCCAGGAGCCCACGAGCGCGGTGAGGCCGATGAGGCCCTGCTCGCTGAGGACCAGCAGATACATGTTGTGGGGCGAGAGCAGCGGCTGCTTACGGAACTCCTGCCCGGCCCCCGCCGTGTCGCTGCCGGCGGAGAGTCCGATCGAGGCGTGCCCGTCCCGGTGCGCGGGGAAGCCCTTCAGACCGACGCCGGTCGCGGGTCGCTCGCGCCACATCCCCGCCGCGGCGGCCCACATGGTGTAACGGTCGTTGACCGACCGGTCGGGGGTGCTGGTCACCTGGGTGATGCTGGTGAGCCGCTGCGAGATCATCTCGGACCCGACACCGAAACCACCGACCAGGACGACTCCGGCCGCGCCCAGCACCGCCAGCGCGCGGACCGCCTGCCGTAGCCCGGTTGACGCGATCACGGCGAGGACCCCCGCCGCCGTGGCGATCCACGCGCCCCGGCTGAACGACAGGGCGAGCGGCACGGCCAGCAGCGCGGCGACCGGCGCGGCCCACGGCTTCAGCCGTCGCGGTGTGCCGGCGGGGGTGCGGAGCGCGAACGCGGTGGCCGCGACCAGACCGTAGCCGACGACCGTCGCCATGCCCATCACGTCACCGGGGCCGAACGTGCCGACCGCGCGGACGTCCTGCCCCATGTAGGAGGCACCGGAGCCGGTGACGTACTGGTGGACGCCCGTCACGCCCTGGACGGCCGCCGTCAGGACGAGCGCGCCGGTGACGGCCCGGAACCCCCGAGCATCCCTGACCAGGAGGAGCACGGCGGCCGGCACGAGGACGAAGACCTGCAGGTACCGCACGAACCCGGGCAGTGCCGCCACCGGGTCCGCGGCGGTGACCGCGGCCACGGCGAGGCCTACGGCCGGCAGCCCGAGCACGACCGCCGCGGCCGGTGTGAGCGGCCGCCGCCGCAGGAACACGAGGTGGCCGGCGCAGACGAGGACGGCCGCACCGGAGAGCAGATCGGCCGCCGGTACGACGAACGCGCCTCCGGTACCCGCGCCGTCGGACGGTACGCCCACGAGCAGGACGGCCGCGATGAGCGGCAGCAACGGCCATCGCCGGTGCCACCAGGGCGGGGCCGCCTCCTCCGAGGCGGCCGGCGGTGCGGGCGCCGTGGTCACGGTGAGCGTCACGGTTCAGCTGCCTCCGAGCCGGAACACCGAGCCGGCCGTGCGCGCCAGCACGCACACGTCCTGCCACAGCGACCACGTCTCGATGTACCGGTTGTCGAACCGGGCCCGGTCCTCGATCGAGGTGTCGCCGCGCAGACCGTGGACCTGGGCCAGCCCCGTGATGCCGACGGGCATCCGGTGCCGGGCCCGGTAACCGGGGTACGTCCGGCTGAACTGCTGCACAAAATAGGGGCGTTCGGGACGTGGGCCGACCAGGCTCATGTCGCCGCGTACGACGTTCCACAGCTGCGGCAGCTCGTCGAGCGACGTCCTGCGCAGCGTTCTGCCGACCCGGCTCATGCGCCCGTCCGCCGCCACGTTCCACCGCGTGGCCGACTCGTGCGCGTCGGCCGGGCGCAGCGTGCGGAACTTCAGAAGGACGAACGGCCGCCCGTGTCCGCCGACCCGCTCCTGCCGGAAGATGACTCCCGGTCCGTCGCACACGCGCACGGCGAGGGCGCAGGCGGCCAGCACCGGGGAGGCCACGATCAGGGCGACCGAGGCCATGGCGGCGTCCATGGCCCGCTTCACCCGGCGAGCCACCGGCCTGTGCGGTCCGGTGTGCAGTGACTGGGCAGCGAAGCCCCACACATGGTCCGGCCGCGGCCCGGTCCGGCACCGCGCGGCCGTCCCCTGATCAGTGATCAGCCACACCCGGCAGCCGTGCCGGGCGAACAGCGAGAAGAGCTCCGCCCCGTCGGGCACGGTCTCGGGCGGAACCGTGAAGACCGCGTGCCGTACGGAGTTCTGCACGACGGCCCGGCCGGCGTCCTGGACCGACGCGAGGACCGGCAGCGGCGCCGCGTCCGCCGGTACGTCGACCGCCTTGCCCGGGTCCGTGGCCGACACCGCCACCCTGCCGACCGGCCGCATCCCGTACTGCGTGTGCTCCTGCAGGACGGCGATGACCCTGGTGGTGACCGGACCGTCGCCGATCACCAGGGTGGACCGCGGATCGCGCGCCGCCGACCACAGCCGGGACCTGTGGACGACGGCGCGTGCCCCGAAGCTCACCATGGTCTGGACACCTGCCGCGCCGGCGAGTGCCCACCACCCGGTGGCGCGGAGCGGGTCCTGGGCGGCCACCGCCTCGGCGACGAGGTACCACTGCACCGCCGCCAGCCCGCTCAGCGCGGGCAGTTCCGCCAGGGCGGACGGGGAGAGCCTGGTGCGGTACAGGCCCCGGTACGCGTTCAGGAGCAGCTGGACGGCGGCCTGCAGGAGGACGACGACCGGGGGCCACGATCCGGGGGCGACCAGGACCACGGCCGGACCGAGCGCGAGCACGTCGCAGGCCATGAGCGTCACAGGAGCCCGCGGGTGGCTGCGGCCTCCGGCCCCCCGGGAGGCCGGAGCACCCGCGTGACCGCCGCTGCGCGGCGGCCGGATCGTGGTAGCCGCCTGCCGTACGGCAGTTCCCGGGGCGGCTCGGGGAACAGGTGCACTCTCCGTCGTCATCGCTCGGTGCGCTTCCTCGTCGTGGGGTGGGACTGGCCGACAAGTTCCTGGTAGAGGCGCAGAACCGCCCCGGCGGTCCTCGTCACGTCGAAGTCCGCCCGGGTGCGGCTCTGCGCCGTGCGGCCGAGCTCCGCCCGTAGGACCGGGTCGCTCAGCAGCGTGGTCAGCGCCGCGGCGAGGGCGTCGGGGTCCTCGGGCGGCACGAGGCAGTGGGGCAGCTGACAGGGGGGCAGGCTCTCCCGGGCCCCGTTGACGTCGGTCAGCAGGACGGGCGTGCCGCAGGCCATGGCTTCGAGGGGGGCCAGCGCCATCCCCTCCCAGCGCGAGGGCAGGACCAGCAGGTCCGCCGCGTGGATCCAGGGCCGCACATCGGGACTGGCGCCGGTGAACAGCACGCCGGGGGGCGCGGTACGCCGCAGGTCGTCCGCGTACGGCCCGTCGCCGACCAGGACCAGCCGCGCACCGTCCACCGACGCGGTGCGCCAGGCCCGCAGCAGGACGTCCTGGCCCTTCTGCCGGCTCAGGCGTCCGACGCACACGACGAGCGGCGCGTCGGGCGGGATCCCCCGGAGCAGCGGCAGTGAGGCGCGTGCCGACGCGGCGGCACCCTCGCGGGCGGGCCTGAAGCGGCCGAGGTCGATGCCGTTGTGGATCACGGACCAGCGGGCCGTGATGCCCGCGCGCTGACCTGCTCGGCGCTCGGACTCGCTGACGCAGACGATGCGGTGGCTCCACCGCGCACCGAACCGTTCCCACACCATGGCCAGTCCGGCGGCCCTGCCCTCCAGGGCCTCGAACGACCACGCGTGCGGCTGGAACACCGTCGGGATCCGGCCGCGCACGGCCAGCCGCCCGGCGAGTCCCGCCTTGGCGCTGTGGGTATGGATCACGTCGGGAGCACATGCGCGGATCAGACGGTTCGCCGTACGGATCTCCTGGCCCAGCCGGGGACCGGGAGCGCGCTCCGCCGGCCAGGCGTACACCCGGGCCCCGGCGTCGGACGCCCCGGCCGCCAGCGGTCCTTCGGGCGGGCAGGCCACGACGGGCCGAAGCCCTGCCCGGACCTGCTCCGCGACGAGATCGGTCACGACGCGTGCGACACCTCCGTCAACCGGCTGGACAAGGTGAAGGACCGTCAGGCGGTTTTCGTCGGTGCAACTCATCTGCAGCACGCATGGCTCTCTTTCACATGCCCGGAAGAGCCGGTCGGTGTGCACACCGGCGGCAAGGAATACAGCGGCGAGATCAAGAGGGTGAGACCGAAAGCACTGTGGCAGACCATGTGCGGGAAAACACGCATGACTCGCGTTCATGCCTATATGAGTTCTCCTGCGGCGTGTCGGGCGATCGTGACCGAATGTGTTCCTGGCTGAAGTGCAGGGTGAGCGTGCCGCGTGGTCGCCTTGCTAATTCAGGGTGGAAATCTGAGAAGGTCGGATGAGACTGACGGAAAGGTGCGGAGAATTGACGCCGAGTGGTGTTACCCGAGTGCGGCTTCCGGATTTCCGCCGATGCCGGGAAGCCGTGCCCGGCCGTCGGGGCGGCATTCGCCACTCCGGCCGCCCCCTGGCTCAGTTGTCCGCGTGAACCGGCCAACTGAGGTGGAAGCGCCCCGCGATCCACCACGCGCCGGATGTACTGCTGGTGCGGCCGAGTACCCGTGCGTGCGGCCGAAGAGGCAGTATCGCGGGTGCGACGCGTCATGATCGTCCACTCGGCGGCGGTCCGCGGACGCCTGATGAGGACAGAGGAGAATCGATGGTTCACGAACGGGCCGGTCAACCGGCGCAGCCCGGAGACCTGGTGGACGTGGCACGGCTGGTGACCGCCTACTACACGGTCCACCCCGACCCGGCCGAGCCCGGCCAGCGTGTGGCCTTCGGAACGTCGGGCCACCGCGGATCAGCACTCGCGGCGGCGTTCAACGAGGACCACATCGCCGCCACCACCCAGGCCATCTGCGACTACCGGGAGCGGCAGGGCACCGACGGGCCACTGTTCCTCGGCGCGGACACCCACGCACTGTCCGAACCCGCGCGGGTCACAGCCGTGGAGGTGCTGGCCGCCAACGGCGCCACCGTCCTGATCGACAGCGACGACGGCTACACGCCGACCCCGGCTGTCTCCCACGCGATCCTCACGTACAACCGTGACCGCACGGGCGGTCTCGCCGACGGCATCGTCGTCACGCCCTCGCACAACCCGCCCGCCGACGGCGGGTTCAAGTACAACCCGCCGCACGGCGGACCGGCCGGCTCCGACGCCACCTCATGGATCCAGGACCGGGCCAACGCCCTGATCGAGGGCGGGCTGAAGGAGGTCCGGCGGATTCCCTACGCCCGGGCCCTCGCCGCGGGCACCACCGGGCGGCACGACTTCCTGACCGCCTACGTCGACGACCTCCCGGCCGTGCTCGACCTGGACGCCGTACGTGATGCCGGCATCCGGATCGGCGCCGACCCCCTCGGCGGCGCCTCGGTCGCGTACTGGGGACGGATCGCCGAGCGCCACCGGCTGGACCTGACGGTGGTCAATCCGCTCGCCGACCCCACCTGGCGTTTCATGACGCTGGACTGGGACGGGAAGATCCGCATGGACTGCTCCTCGCCGCACGCCATGGCCTCGTTGATCGAGCGACGCGACGCGTACACCATCGCCACCGGCAACGACGCCGACGCCGACCGGCACGGCATCGTCACGCCCGACGGCGGACTGATGAACCCCAACCACTACCTGGCCGTGGCGATCCGTTACCTCTGCTCCCACCGCGAGGGCTGGCCGGCAGGCGCCGGCATCGGCAAGACCCTGGTCTCCTCCTCCATGATCGACAGGGTCGCCGCGGACCTCGGGCGCGGGCTGGTGGAGGTACCGGTCGGCTTCAAGTGGTTCGTCGACGGGCTGTTCGGCGGCACCCTGGGATTCGGCGGGGAGGAGTCCGCCGGAGCGTCCTTCCTGCGCCGCGACGGCCGGGTGTGGACCACCGACAAGGACGGGATCCTGCTCGCCCTGCTCGCCTCGGAGATCACGGCGGTCACCGGCTCCACCCCCTCCCAGCACTACGCCGAACTCACCGGCCGGTTCGGTGATCCGGCCTACGCCCGGGTCGACGCACCGGCGACCCGCGAGCAGAAGGCGGTGCTGGCCAGGCTCTCCCCGGAGCAGGTCACCGCGGACACACTGGCCGGTGAGCCGATCACCGCCGTGCTCACCGAGGCACCCGGCAACGGCGCCGCCATCGGCGGGCTCAAGGTCTGCACCGACAGCGCGTGGTTCGCGGCCCGGCCCTCCGGCACGGAGGACGTCTACAAGGTGTACGCGGAGAGCTTCCAGGGTCCCGGACACCTGGCCAGGGTCCAGGACGAGGCCCGCTCCCTGGTCGCCGACGCGCTGGGTGCCGCGGGTTGAGCTGCCGGACGGGCGTGCCCGGCAGCCGGGCACGCCCGCGGTGACCGTGCGGTCACGCGTCGGGGACGGTCCGCCTGACCTGCCGGAGGAAGGCGGCGTTGTCGGGGGTCCGGCGGATCCCGTCCAGCAGCGCTTCGAGCATGGCCTGGGCGTCCCTCGACCGGAGAGCGCGCCGCAGCCCCCGTACGGCGGTCAGTTCCGCGGCCGGCAGCAGGAGTTCCTCGCGGCGGGTGCCGGAGGGGGCGATGTCGACCGCGGGGAAGACCCGCCGGTCGGCCGACACGCGGTCGAGGCGGAGCTCCATGTTGCCGGTGCCCTTGAGCTCCTCGAAGAAGTAGTCGTCGGCCCGTGAACCGGTGTCCACCAGCACGGTGGCCAGGATGGTGAGCGAACCCCCTTCCTCGGCGAGCCTGGCCGCCCCGAACAGCTTCTTGGGGCCGGCGAGCGCCGCCGCGTCCACACCGCCGCTCAACGTGCGGCCGCCTGCTCCGGCGTTGTTGTTGTGCGCGCGGCACAGCCGGGTGAGGGAGTCGAGGAGGATCACGACGTCCTGGCCCTGTTCGACCAGCCGTTTGGCGCGTTCGACAGCGAGATCGGCCAGTGCGATGTGCTCCTTGGCGGGCCGGTCGAAGGTGGAGGCGTACACCTCGCCGCGCACGGAGCGGAGCATGTCCGTGACCTCTTCCGGGCGTTCGTCCAGGAGGACCACCATCAGATGGCACTCGGGATGGTTGGCGGCGACCGACGCGGCGATCTGTTGCAGCAGCACGGTCTTGCCGGTCTTCGGCGGTGCGACGATCAGGCCGCGCTGCCCCTTGCCGACGGGGGAGACGAGGTCGATGATCCTCGGGGCCGGGCCACCGCCCGGCCTCTCCAGGCGCAGTCGCTCCCTGGGGTGGAGCGGGGTGAGGTCGCGGAAGTGCGGGCGGCCCCGGAGCTCGTGCGCCGCACGGCCGTTGACGGAGTCGATGTCGAAGAGGGCGCGAGGGCGCTCGCACGTCCCCTCGACGACATCGCCCTGGCGCAGGCCGTGCCGCCGGATCAGTGCGGGCGACACCTGGACGTCGCCGGGGGAGGGATGGCCACCGTCGGTGCGCAGTACACCGTGCCCGTTGTTCGTGGTGTCGAGGACACCGGCGGTACGGACGGGCTGCTTCTGCGGGGTCACGGGGCGTTCGAGTGTGCTGGTCATGGTGGGTCCTTTCGCGGACAAGGCGAACGAGAGGTCCGGCGAAGGGCGAGGCGGTCGGAATCACGCCTCGTACGACGGGCGGAAGAAGCCCGAACCGGACGGAGAAGAAGTGCGAGGAGCTGGATCGCCGGTCGTAGAAGGACGGGCGCAACAGCGGGAGAGAAGCACTGGTGCCCGATGTGGGCAATCACGTGTGCTGAATGCACCGTACCACGCGCCCTGGGAAAGGTGGAAGGCCCCGGATCCGCCCATGGGCGGATCCGGGGCAGGCCTGCCCCGGATCCGCTCTCAGCCGTCCCCGCGGAACGCCCGAAGGATCTGCTCGGCCGCCAGTGTGGCCGTCAACTCGCCCTCGCGCACGCGCTGTTCGAGATCAGGGGTCAGTGCGCGCACCCCCGGATGGCCGCGCAGGCTGTCGAGCAGCTCGTCACGGACCATCGCCCACGTCCAGTCCACCTGCTGCTCACGGCGCTTGGCCGACAGCCGCCCGGTGGACTCCAGGAGCGTGCGGTGCTGCTCCAGCCGCTCCCACAGTGCGTCCAGCCCGGTCGATTCCCTGGCACTGCAGGTCAGTACCGGGGGAGTCCACGCGGCGTCCACGGGGTGCATCAGCCGCAGCGCGCCCGCCAGCTCACGCGCCGCCGAGCGGGCGTCACGCTCGTGCGGGCCGTCCGCCTTGTTGACCGCGATGACGTCGGCCAGCTCCAGGACGCCCTTCTTGATGCCCTGCAGCTGATCGCCGGTTCGGGCCAGAGTGAGGAGCAGGAAGGTGTCGACCATGCCGGCGACCGCCGTCTCCGACTGCCCGACCCCGACCGTCTCCACCAGTACGACGTCGTAGCCTGCCGCCTCCATCACCACCATGGCCTCGCGGGTCGCCTTGGCCACCCCGCCGAGGGTCCCGGCCGTGGGCGAGGGCCGCACGAACGCCCCCGGGTCCACCGCCAGCCGTTCCATCCGGGTCTTGTCCCCCAGGACGGAACCGCCCGTACGATTGGACGACGGGTCCACGGCCAGCACCGCGACCCGGTGCCCGAGTCCCGTCAGCAAGGTGCCGAGCGCGTCGATGAACGTGGACTTCCCCACCCCCGGCACGCCGCTGATTCCGATGCGCCTGGCCTGCCCGGCATGCGGCAGGAGCTCGCTCAGCAACCGCTGCGCCAGTGCCCGGTGGTCGGGACGGGTCGACTCCACGAGCGTGATGGCGCGCGCCACGAACGCCCGCTTCCCGTCGAGCACACCCTTGGCGTAGGCGTCGATGTCGATACGCGTATTCACCGTCGCAGCCACCGTCAGCGGCTCACAGCCGGTGGCCGAGCGCGGCACCGAGCCGCGTGACCAGGTCGTGGGCGGCGTCCGGGATCACCGTGCCGGGTGGGAACACCGCCGCGGCACCCGCCTCGTGCAGCGCCTCGACGTCCTGCGGCGGGATCACCCCGCCCACCACGATCATGATGTCCTCCCGGCCCTCGGCTGCCAGCTCCTCGCGCAGCGCGGGTACGAGCGTGAGGTGACCCGCGGCGAGCGACGACACACCCACGATGTGCACGTCCGCCTCGACCGCCTGCCGGGCGACCTCGCCCGGCGTCTGGAACAGGGGGCCGACGTCGACGTCGAAGCCCAGGTCCGCGAAGGCCGTCGCGATCACCTTCTGGCCGCGGTCGTGGCCGTCCTGGCCCATCTTGGCGACGAGAATGCGCGGACGCCGGCCCTCCGCCTCCTCGAAGCCGTCGACCAGGGCCCTGGTGCGGTCCACGGACGGGGACTCTCCTGTCTCTTTGCGGTACACGCCCGAGATCGTACGGATCTGGCCCGCGTGCCTGCCGTACACCTTCTCCAGCGCGTCCGAGATCTCCCCGACGGTGGCCATGGCCCGGGCGGCGTCGACGGCCAGCGCCAGCAGATTGCCCTCCAGCCCCGGCCCGGGGTCCTGCCCCGCCGCGGCGGTCAGGGCGGCCAGCGCCTCCTGGCAGGCCGTCTCGTCGCGCTCCTCGCGCAGCCGGCGCAGCTTCTCGATCTGCTGGGTACGCACCGAGGAGTTGTCGACCTTGAGCACGTCGATCTTCTCGTCGGTCTCCACCCGGTACTTGTTGACGCCGATGACGGGCTGACGTCCGGCGTCGATCCGCGCCTGCGTCCGGGCCGCGGCCTCCTCGATCCTGAGCTTCGGGATGCCCGCGTCGATGGCCTTGGCCATGCCGCCGGCCGCCTCGACCTCCTCGATGTGCTGCCAGGCCCGCCGCG
Organism: Streptomyces sp. NPDC002793; assembly: GCF_040295485.1. Taxonomy (NCBI): domain Bacteria; kingdom Bacillati; phylum Actinomycetota; class Actinomycetes; order Kitasatosporales; family Streptomycetaceae; genus Streptomyces; species Streptomyces sp. NPDC002793. Next base: position 139,144 of record NZ_JBEOVL010000007.1, read on the forward strand.
CCAGGTCGTGCGTCAGCTTCTCCACGTACGCGCTGCCGCCCCAGGGGTCGATGACCCGGCAGGTGCCGGACTCCTGCTGGAGCAGCAGCTGGGTGTTGCGGGCGATCCGCGCCGAGAAGTCCGTCGGGAGCGCGAGAGCCTCGTCGAGCGCGTTGGTGTGCAGCGACTGGGTGTGCCCCTGGGTCGCCGCCATCGCCTCGACGCAGGTACGCGTCACATTGTTGAACACGTCCTGAGCGGTCAGGGACCAGCCGGACGTCTGCGAATGGGTGCGCAGCGAGAGGGACTTGGGGTTCTCCGGCCCGAACTCCCTGACCAGCTTCGCCCACAGCAGCCGTGCCGCCCGCAGCTTCGCGATCTCCATGAAGAAGTTCATGCCGATCGCCCAGAAGAAGGAGAGCCGCGGGGCGAACGCGTCCACGTCAAGACCCACCGCCTGCCCGGCCCGCAGGTACTCCACCCCGTCCGCGAGCGTGTACGCCAGCTCCAGGTCGGCCGTCGCACCCGCTTCCTGGATGTGGTAGCCGGAGATGGAGATGGAGTTGTAGCGCGGCATCTTCTGCGAGGTGAACGCGAAGATGTCGGAGATGATCCGCATGGAGGGGCCGGGCGGGTAGATGTAGGTGTTGCGGACCATGAACTCCTTGAGGATGTCGTTCTGGATGGTCCCGGCCAGCTTCTCCGGCGGTACGCCCTGCTCCTCCGCGGCGACGATGTACAGGGCGAGTACGGGCAGCACCGCGCCGTTCATCGTCATCGACACCGACATCCTGTCCAGCGGGATGCCGTCGAAGAGCTGTCGCATGTCGTAGATCGAGTCGATCGCCACGCCCGCCATGCCGACGTCGCCCGTCACACGGGGGTGGTCGCTGTCGTAGCCGCGGTGGGTGGGCAGGTCGAACGCGATCGACAGGCCCTTCTGTCCGGCCGCCAGATTGCGCCGGTAGAAGGCGTTGGACTCCTCGGCCGTGGAGAACCCGGCGTACTGACGGATCGTCCAGGGCTGATTGACGTACATCGTCGGGTACGGGCCGCGCAGGAACGGGGCGATGCCGGGATAGGTCCCGAGGAAGTCGAGCCCCTCCAGGTCCTGCCCGGTGTACAGCGGCTTGACCTCGATGCCCTCCGGGGTTTCCCAGAGCAGTTCGTCCTCGGACAGGCCGGCCGACTCCTTCACCGCGGCGTGCCACCTGTCCTCGGTGACCTCGGGGGGAGGCCCGCCGTCCAGCGCCACGTCGGAGAAGTCCGGCACGGGGGTCCCGGAAGGGACGGCGGGGGTCTCGGGGGTCTGCTGCATCACGCCACTCCCATGCGGTCGAGTTCGGAGGAGAGGACGGCGACCACGTCGCAGCCGGCGAACACATGGACGTCGGCTCCGGCGTACTCGTCCGGCCGCCCCGCGAGGAGGATCCTTTCGGCTCCCGCTGCCCTCAGGGCCGCCGCGACGGAGTCGGCGTGCTCGGCGTAGAGCGTGTCCGCCGAGCAGAGACAGGCGGTCGTCGCACCACTTGCGGTGAAGGCCGCGGCAACGGTCGACGCGTCCACCGAAATCGGCTCGTGGACGGGTTCGATGCCGCCCGACAGGAAGAGGTTCGCCGCGAAGGAGGCCCGGGCGGTGTGCACCGAGGCGGGCCCGAGGGCCGCGACGAACACCTTCGGGCGACTGCCCGTGGCCGCGAGGTGCGCGTCCGACCGGGCACGCAGCGCTTCGAACGCCTCGTCACGCCGGACCTTGGGCAGTCCGCCGCCCGGCGGTACGGCGGGGGCGGGATCGCGCTCCACCGGCCGCTCGTCGAGAGCCGGGAACGTGCTGACCCCGGTCACCGGCTCCTTGCGCCGTGCCAGATCCCTGCTCCGTGCCGCCCAGGTGGCCGCGAGCCGCTCCTGGACCATGCCGGAGCGCAGCGCGGCGGCCTGACCGCCGGCCCGCTCGATCTCCTGGAAGAACGTCCAAGCGGCAGCCGCGAGTTCGTCGGTCAGCCGCTCGACGTACCAGGAACCGCCCGCCGGGTCCGTCACCCGGGCCAGATGGGACTCCTCCATCAGGATCGTCGACGTGTTGCGGGCGATCCGACGGGCGAACGCGTCCGGCAACCCCAGCGCGTGATCGAACGGCAGTACGGTGACGGATTCGGCTCCGCCGACGCCCGCGCCCAGACAGGCCAACGTCGTCCGCAGCATGTTCACCCACGGATCACGACGGGTCATCATCACCGACGAGGTCACGGCGTGCTGCCGCTGCGCCCCGGCGTCCGGAGCCCCGCAGACCTCGGCGACACGGGCCCACAGCCGCCGCGCCGCCCGCAGTTTCGCGATCGTCAGGAACTGGTCGGCCGTCGCCGCGTACCGGAACTCCAGCTGTGCGCACGCCGCCTCGACCGGGAGCCCGGCCGCCGTCAGCGCCCGGAGGTAGGCGACACCGGTGGCGAGCGAGAGCCCCAGCTCCTGGGCCGCCGAGCCGCCCGCCTCGTGGTACGGCAGCGCGTCGACGGCCAGGGCGCGCAGCCCCGGGTACTCGCGGGAGCACAGCAGCGACCAGTCGACGGCACCGCTCAGCCCCGGCTCCGTGCCCGTACGCGCGGCCCCACCGAGCGGGTCCACCCCGAGGCTGCCCCGCGCGGCGTCCTTGGCGACGCCCCGGGCCTCGTAGAGCCCGAGCAACTCCCGGACGGCCGGCCCGGGATCGGGGCCGGGGTCGAGCGCGACGGGCGCCAGGTCGAGGAGGACGCCTTCCAGCGCACGGGCCAGACCGGCGACCGGCACCCCGCCGGGCCCGCCCACGGCCAGCCAGAGGGAGGTGACGCCGTTCTCCAGGTCGCCGAGCACGGCCTCGTTGAGGCGCACGGGATCGGCCAGCGCGTGGCGCTGGCGCACGTCCCACCCGTCCGCGGTGTTCCCACGGGCCCTGCCGCCCCGTATGAAGGGTGCGAAGCCGGGCAGGCCGGGGTCCGGCACTGCGTCGTCGGAGGTGTACAGCGGGCGGACTGTGAGCCCGTCCCCGAGCGCGGTGGACAGTGCTTCCTCGGCGGCCGAACCCGTGACGTCCTTACCTGACCTGCGCAGTACGCCTTCGGCAAGGCTCTGCCACTGATCGTGGGAGGGGTCGGGGAACTCGGCGGCCAGGGGAAGCCCGTCAGCAGGCAGGACCGTCATGCTCAGATGCTAGGTCAGCACTCTGACGGGCAGCAGGGCTACCGACTGTGACCTTGAACTCTCCGAAATGTGCCTGGATCATCCGGGTGATACGGCCTTGTCCCCGGGAACGTGTCCGGAGGCGTAGCCCGACGCCGCGCACAGGACTTGGCGTCGGGCGGCCCCGGTCAGGCGCTCACGTAAGCCGCGAGGTGCTCGCCGGTGAGGGTGGAACGGCCGGCGACGAGGTCGGCCGGCGTGCCTTCGAAGACGATCCGGCCACCGTCGTGGCCGGCGCCGGGCCCGAGATCGATGATCCAGTCGGCGTGCGCCATGACCGCCTGGTGATGCTCGACGACGACGACCGACTTGCCGGAGTCGACGAGCCGGTCGAGCAGGCCGAGCAACTGCTGGACGTCGGCGAGATGGAGACCGGCGGTCGGCTCGTCGAGGACGTAGACGCCGCCCTTCTCTGCCATGTGGGTGGCCAGCTTGAGCCGCTGCCGTTCACCGCCGGACAGCGTGGTGAGGGGCTGGCCGAGGCTGAGGTAGCCGAGCCCCACGTCGGCGAGCCGGCGGAGGACACGATGCGCGGCCGGAGTGCTCGCGTCTCCGGTGCCGAAGAACTCCTCGGCTTCGGCGACCGACATCGCGAGCACCTCGCTGATGTCGCGGCCGCCCAGACGGTATTCGAGCACCGAGGCGTCGAAACGCTTCCCCTCGCAGTCCTCACAGGTCGTCGCGACACCGGCCATCATGCCCAGGTCGGTGTAGATGACGCCCGCGCCGTTGCACGTGGGGCAGGCACCCTCGGAATTGGCGCTGAACAGGGCCGGCTTCACACCGTTGGTCTTGGCGAACGCCTTGCGGATCGGGTCGAGCAGCCCGGTGTACGTGGCCGGGTTGCTCCGCCGTGAACCCTTGATCGGGCTCTGGTCGACCGACACCACGTTCTCCCCGGGCGGGATCGACGCGTGCACGAGCGAGCTCTTGCCGGAACCGGCGACACCGGTGACGACGGTGAGCACCCCGAGGGGGATGTCGACGTCGACGTCCCGCAGGTTGTGCGCCGACGCCCCGCGGATCTCCAGTACGCCGGTGGGCTTGCGCACCGACTCCTTGACGGCTGCCCGGTCGTCGAAATGGCGCCCCGTGACGGTGTTGCCGGCCCTCAGCCCCTCGACGGTGCCCTCGAAACAGACGGTGCCGCCCGCGCTGCCCGCCCCGGGGCCGAGGTCGACGACGTGGTCGGCGATGACGATGGTCTCCGGCTTGTGCTCCACGACGAGCACCGTGTTTCCCTTGTCCCGGAGCCGCAGCAGCAGCTTGTTCATCCGCTGGATGTCGTGCGGGTGCAGCCCGATGGTGGGCTCGTCGAAGACGTAGGTGATGTCGGTGAGCGAGGAGCCGAGGTGGCGGATCATCTTGACGCGCTGCGCCTCGCCGCCCGAGAGCGTGCCCGCGGGCCGGTCGAGCGAGAGATAGCCGAGGCCGATCTCCGAGAACGAGTCGAGGGTCTGCTGGAGCGCCGCGAGCAACGGCGCCACCGAGGGCTCGTCGATGCCACGCACCCATTCGGCCAGATTGCGGATCTCCATGACGCAGGCGTCGGCGATGCTGACCCCCTTGATCTTCGAGGACCGCGCGCCCTCACTGAGCCGGGTGCCGTCGCACTCGGGGCAGGTGGTGAAGGTGACTGCCCGCTCCACGAACGCCCGGATGTGCGGCTGCAGCGCCTCCTTGTCCTTGGACAGGAAGGACTTCTGGACCTTGGGGATCAGCCCCTCGTAGGTGAGGTTGACGCCGTTGACCTTGACCTTGACCGGCTCCCCGTAGAGGAAGGCCTGCAGTTCCTTCCTGGTGTACCTGCGGATCGGCTTGTCCGGGTCGACGAAGCCGGACTGGGCGTAGACCTGCACGGTCCACTGACTGTCCGACTTCCAGCCGGGGATGGTGAACGCGCCCTCGGAGAGTGACTTGGAGTCGTCGTAGAGCTGGGTGAGGTCGATGTCGGAGACGGAGCCCCGGCCCTCGCAGCGCGTGCACATGCCGCCGGTGCGGTTGAAGGTCGCCTTCACGGTCTTCGTTCTGGCGGCGCCGCGTTCGACGGTGATCCCGCCGCTCGCCCGGACCGAGGCGGTGTTGAAGGAGTAGGCGCCGGGCGGGCCGATGTGTGGTGTGCCGAGCCGGCTGAAGAGGATGCGCAGCATGGCGTTGGCGTCGGTGGCGGTGCCGACGGTCGACCGGGGATCGGCACCCATCCGCTGTTGGTCGACGGTGATCGCGGTCGTCAGGCCGTCGAGGACGTCGACCTCGGGTCGCGCCGGCGTCGGCATGAAGCCCTGGACGAAGGTGCTGTAGGTCTCGTTGATCATCCGCTGCGACTCCGCGGCGATGGTGCTGAAGACCAGAGAGCTCTTGCCCGAGCCGGAGACGCCGGTGAACACCGTCAGCCGACGCTTGGGGATCTCGACACTGACGTCCTTGAGATTGTTCACGCGTGCGCCGTGCACGCGGATCAGTCCGTGGCTGTCGGCGACATGCTGCGCGTCCTTGCGGGAAGCCATGCTCGTCCTGTCTCCATCTGTCACGCGGGCCGCGTGGTCGCGGCCGTGGTCGTCGTCCATGGGGCGGCGGTGTCCTGGGCGGAACCGTCGGCCCCGGGCCGGTCGCACCGGGGACGCGGATCACGCTACGGGCGGCGGGGGGTGTGTGCTTCTTCATTCCTGACCGGTCGTGGGCGATCTCGCCGCCGGCCCGGAACCTGGGCATCTCTTCTGTCATCTTTTTTCACAGTGCGTAAGGGATTGCCCGAAGTTAAGCTGCTGTCGAACCCAGAACCGATGCGGAACCGGTTCGGAACCGCAGGGGAAGGACGCGCCGTGGCCGTGGGACCCGTGGAATACCTCGTCGTCACCTTTCCCGTCGGACACTTCGCCGACGCGATCGCGCCCGTACTGGCCGACGCCGCCGCGTCCGACGCGGTACGCATCCTCGATCTGGCCTTCGCCCACAGAGCGGAGGGCGGGGCCCTCGAGCCCGCAGGGCTGCGGGAGATGGACCCGCAAGGGCTGGTGCCCTTCGACCCGCCGGACGACCCGCCGGCCGGACTGCCGCGGATCACGGCTCTCGACGTGCTCGGACGTCTGCCGGAGGAGAGCTCCGCCGCGCTGATCGTGTGGGAGGACCTCTGGTCGGTTCCGCTCACCCGGGCGGTCCAGGAGACGGGGGGCCGACTCCTGGCACATGAGCGGGTCCCGGCGGACGGCGGGGACGACGTCATCACGCTGCTCGAGAGGCTCGCCGAGCTGAAGCGGCACGGTGTCCTGACCGACACGGAATTCTCCGAGCAGAAGTCGAGGATCCTCGCCGACTGATTCGCCACCTGCCGGTGAGCCCCGGCTCCTCATGTTCCCTTTGTCGATATGCGCACGCCGTGCGACGTTGATTCCGACCTGCAGTCTGTCGGGAAAGAGGCAGTTCATCGTGCAGACCGCCCGGGCCGTCCCCGCCTCCACCGTTGTCAACCTCCGTGATCTGGGTGGCATCGCACTGGGGTGCCACCGCCACCTACGGCAGGGCATCCTCCTCCGCTCGGGACCACTGAGCGACTTCCAGGAGCACGACATGGCGGTGGCCGCACTCGGCATCCGCACCGTCGTCGATCTGCGTAGCGCCGAGGAGCGCCGCCGGGAGCCCGACCGGCTCCCGGCGGGCGCGAGGCTCTTCGTGGCCGATGTGCTCGGCGACAACCCTGGAGTGGCACCGGCGCGGTTCAAGGCGCTGCTCAGCGACCCCGCCGGAGCGGCCGGTCTGCTCGGCGGCGGCAGAGCGGAGGAGCTGTTCGCGCAGACCTACCGGAAGATGGTCCTCTCCCCGGGGGCTGCCGCCGCCTACCGCGCCTTCCTCGACACCGTCGCGGATCCGCGGGCGAGGCCGTTGCTCTTCCACTGCGCGACCGGCAAGGACAGGACGGGCTGGGCCGCCGCGCTGCTGCTGATGACGGCGGGGGCGTCGCGTGAGGTCGTACGCGCGGAGTTCCTCGCGGTGAACCGGGCGGTGCGCGCCGCCTTCGGTCCTGCCGTACGCCGCTTTCTCGACGAGGGCGGCGACCCGGACATCGCCTCCGCGGTCATCGAGGCCCGGCCCCGGTATCTCGAAGCGGCCCTCGACGCGATGGACGAACGCTGGGGCGGGCTCGACGGCTATCTGACCAAGGCGCTGCGCTTCCCCCCGGCGCTGGCCGAGCGGCTGCGTGAGGACCTCTCCGTCCCGGTCTGACGTGCCGCCGGGTACCGGGTACCGGCGGCGAGGGGTCCGCCTCAGGACCCGGCGGCCTTCCCCGGAGCGGTCACGGGCGTCAGCGCGGCGGCCAGGAAGTCCAGTGATGCCGACGCCTCCGCGGGGGAGGGCCAGTGGTTGAGGTGGCCGTGCGGCATGCCCCGCGCGACGTGCAGGCGAACCGGCACGCCCACGGAGGTCAGCTGCCGTCCGAGCAGCTCACCGGAGGGCCTGAGCTCGTCGTACTGGGAGAGGGCGACAACTGTGCGCGGCAGACCGTCGAGACGGGCGGCGCCCGGGAGTGCCAGCCGGGGGAGATCCGTCGTCCGGCCCACGTAGGCGGCGACCATCTCGTCCACCGTCGCGGGTGGGAAGCGGTGGATGCCCGGCATCCCCTCCATCTCGCGGATCGTTCCGGCGTCGAGCGCCGGGCTGGGGTAGTGCGCGAACGGATAGGCGAGGAGAAGCCGGTCGGCGGGCAAGGAGGCGTCACGGCCGCGGATCGCGCAGCCGAGCGCGAGTGCAGCTCCGGCGCTGGCACCCCCCAGGGCCCGAATCTCCCCCTCCGACGGAGGGAACTCCGTGGCGAGCCATTCCCACGCCGCGTACGCGTCGTCGAGGGGGACCGGAAAGAGGATGCCGTTCCCGGCCAGCCGGTAGTCCACCGACACCACGCGGGCCGATGCCCGTGCGGCTATCTCCCCGCTCACCAGGTGTGCTTCCGGCCAGTCGAGCGTGCCCCTGCTGAAGCCTCCGCCGTGCATCCAGAGCAGGGTGGCGGTGGGCCGGGTGGCCGGATTGTAGACACGCAGCGGGACCGCGCCGTGGGGGCCCCGGGCGATGACGTCCTCGGTGGTCACGGAATCCGGTATCGGCGGCGGGACCGTCTCGTCGTTCCGGGGCTTCAGGTACAGCGGCTCCGGTCGGGTCGGTGTCTCTGCGGGTGCGGGGCGGCGGGTCACTGAGGGCTCCATGGGCTGTCGTCGTGGCTTCCCGGGCGCGGCTCCCGGGTGCGTACGTGCCGGTGTGGAGCCGCGGACAGGTCTCCCCGTGCACGGGTGGCGGCCCCGTCGGGGCGAGCGTCCTCGATCATGCCATCGGCCGCGTCCGTGCCCCTCGCCGCCCGAGGCGGCCCATGCCCGAAGTGCGTGATACTCGCGTCATGAGATCGAGCATCACGGGGCGATCCGGCGGGGTCCGGATCCGACGCGCCACCGCGCGGGACGCCAAGCGGCTCACCCGCCTGGTCACCCGGTCGCGCGCCTACGAGGGCCCGTACGCGCCCATGGCCGAGGGATACAAGGTCGGCCCGGATTACATCGAGGCGCACGAGGTCCATGTGGCCGTGGACGACGACGGCCGGGTGCTCGGGTTCTACGCGTTGGTCCTGTCCCCGCCGGAGATCGACCTGATGTTCGTTGCCGACGACGCCCAGGGGCGGGGTGTCGGCCGGCTCCTCGTCGGCCACCTCCTCGACGAGGCGCGTGGCGCGGGCCTGACCGCCGTGCGTGTGGTCGCGCACCCGCCGGCCGAGGGCTTCTACCGCAGCGTGGGTGCCGAACGCACCGGTACCGTCGCGGCCCGCCCGCCCGCCGTGATGTGGGACCGGCCCGAGCTGACGCTCACGGTCGACGGCGGACCCTGAGGCGGACGGCCCGACCGGATCAATCGGCCGGGCCGGGGCACATCCGCCGTGGGCGGCGGGACTCCTACGACCAGCCACCGTACGGACGGGTGATGATTTCCATCCCGTGACCGCTCGGATCGGGGAAGTACACCCCGCGTCCGCCGTCGTTGTGGTTGATCTCGCCGGGGTGCTTCCGATGGGGATCGGCGTAGTACGTGATCCCCTTCTCCTGGATGAGGCGGAAGGCCGTGTCGAACTCCGCCTCCGAGATCAGGAACGCGTAGTGCTGCACGGTGATCGATCCCGCGGGAACGGTCGCGAAGTCGAGCGTGACGCCGTTTGCCAGAACGACCGGGATGAAGGGGCCCCACTCCGTTCCGACGGTGAGACCCAGGATGTGCGCCAGGAACTCGGCGGACTCGCGGTTGTCCCGGCTGTGGACGATGGTGTGATTCAACTCGACTGACACGGTGGAATGCCTCCAACGGGCATCTCACGGGCTACCTCCACGCCTCACCCGGCCGGTGACCGACGCGCGATGCCGTAGGCCGATCCTAAGCGAGTTGTCACAGTGCGTCGAGGTCTTGGCCTATGGGAGGGCGTCGTCTCCTGGCCCCTCCGGCCGCTCCTGTGGTGGTGGTTTCCCCGGCGGCTGCCACCATGGGGAAAAAGGATTCGCCGCAGTTCCGTGGGGAACCCGTACCACCTCTACGAGGTGGGGAGGCATCGATGGGACACATACCGTCGGGCGACGGCGGCACCGGGAGGGACCGGACCGCGAGGAACCCGCGCAGCGGACGGCAGGAGACCGACGAGGAGCGGGCGGACCGGCAGTGGAGCGACCTGCTCCAGGAACTCCGGGTCGCGCAGACCGGCGTCCAGATCCTGTTCGGGTTCCTGCTCGCGGTGGTCTTCCAGCCACGCTTCGCCGAGCTCTCCACCGTCGACCGGAACATCTACGTCGTGACCGTCATGCTGGGGTCGGCGACCGCCGCCGCCCTGATCGGGCCCGTGTCGTACCACCGGCTGCTCACCGGCCGCCGGCTGAAGCCGCAGACGGTCACCTGGGCCTCCCGTGTGACGAAGACGGGGCTCGGCCTGCTCTTCTGCACGATGTGCAGCACGCTGCTGCTCATCCTGCGGGTCGCCCTGCACAACGAGGCGGCGCTGTGGCTGGTGGGCGGGATGGCCCTGTGGTTCCTGGTCTGCTGGTTCGTGTTCCCGCTGTGGGCCATCGCCCGTGACGGCGGCCGTCGGCAGGCCGGCGGGGGAGAGGGCCGGGACTCCCAGCACACGGACACGCACATCCAGGACACCGACCCGCGCTCCTGACCCGGGCGGGCCCCGCGTCACTCCTCGTCAGCGTCCGCCGGGCTCCGTACGTCCGTCACCGTGAAGAGCCCGCCGTCAGGATCGCGCAACGTCGCCTCACTGCCGTGCTGCACGCCGCGCCGCTCCATGAGGGTCCCGCCGTTGCGCTCCGCCGCGAGGGCCGTCGCTTTCACATCGGCCACCGGGAACTGCACCTGCCAGTGCGGGCGCACCTGCGGGTCGGGAGCGGCTTCCACGGCACCTGAGCTGATCCGGGCCAGTGGGCGCCCGTTGCAGCGTACGAGCACCTCTTCCTTCACGTACGCCACCTCGCAGCCGCCGGGCTCGCCGCTCTCCCAGCCGAGGACCTCGCCGTAGAAGATCGCGGCGTCGAAGGCGTCCCGGGTGCGCAGCCGGAGCCAGGCGTGTGCCCGGTGACCGGACGGCGCGAGGGTGGCGGCGCGCCCTGTCCACTCCCAGACGCCGAAGGACGCGCCGTCCCGGTCCGCGGCCAGGACCGCACGTCCCTGTCCGACCGTCAGCGGGCCCACGCCCACGGTTCCACTGCGCTCCCGGATGCGGTCCGAGACGACATCGGCGTCCCGGACGGAGAAGTAGGGCATCCAGGCCACGCCTACCTGATAGGCGGACGCGACCGCGCCGATGCCCGCTACCGGCACCCCGTCGGAGCGCGCCATCAGGAAGTCCCGGCCCAGCGGTCCGGGGCGGAACGTCCAGCCGAGGACGGCGCCGTAGAAGCGCTGTGCGTCCTCGAGATCGCGTGTCACCAGGTGTACCCAGCACGGAGCACTCGCACCGCTCAGCACCGCCGGTTCCGGCACGGTCCGCGGATCGCCAGGAGTCATGGTCCACTGCCTTATCGGTTCTGCGGCATGACTTCTTCGGTGCCGCGCGGCCAGATCCAGCCTCATGCGCACCGGCGACTCCCGCAACCGGCACCCTGGTGCGTCAGTCGCGCCGGGGCTCGTCCTCCGGCGGCGGGATCACCTCGTTACCGCGGTCACTGAGCTCGTAGGGCGAGAGGGCGCGGCCGTTGGCGGGAAAGCGGTCCGAGCCGTGCAGCCCGCTCTCCTGGATCTCCGTCCGGTGGTCCGGACGCGGGGGCTGCTCATCCGGGCGCGGTGGCCGTGACTCCTTGTCCCGGCGCCTCATCCCGAACCAGAAGGCCCCGATCAGCAGAAGCACCACCAACAGGCCGATGACGCCGAGGACCACACCCATCGTGCCCGGCCCGTCGGCGCCGCCGGTGCTGGCGAGCGATTCCCATGCTCCGTTCGTTACGTCCATGCATGGCGCATACCCCGGGACGTCGATCGCAGACAGCCATTGACATGAATTCATGTTTTATGGCGATGTAATGGTGAATGTGTTTCATATGGTTCAAGTCGGCTACACGATGATGACCGAGCAAGCAGGCCCCCGCGCCCTCGTCGATGACGTGGTCGCGGCGGAGGCGGCCGGCTTCGACTTCTCCGTCACCTCCGATCACTACTTCCCCTGGCTGGCTTCCCAGGGGCACGCGCCCTATGCCTGGTCGGTCCTGGGAGCCGCCGCGCAGGCCACGTCCAGAATCCCGCTGATGACGTACGTGACCTGTCCGACCACGCGTTACCACCCGGCGGTGGTCGCGCAGAAGGCGGCGACGCTCCAACTTCTGGCCGAGGGCCGTTTCCGCCTCGGCCTCGGCTCCGGCGAGAGCCTCAACGAGCACGTCGTGGGCGCGGGGTGGCCCTCGGCCCACGTCCGCCTGGAGATGCTCGAGGAGGCCGTGCGGATCATCCGAGCGCTGTTCGACGGAGATCACGTCACCCACCACGGCACCCATTTCGACGTGGAGAACGCCAGGCTCTGGGACCTGCCCGACCGCCGTGTCCCCATCGGCATCGCTGTCTCCGGGGAGAAGTCCTGCGCACTCGCGGGCGCACTGGGCGACCTGGTCATCGCGACCGAACCCAGGAGCGAACTGCTGGGTGAGTTCGACCGTCACGGCGGAACGGGGAAGCCCCGCGTGGGACAGGTGCCCGTCTGTTACGACACCGACCGAGGCGCCGCGATCGCCCGCGCCCACGACCAGTTCCGCTGGTCGCTCGGCGGCTGGAAGGTCAACTCGGAGCTGCCCGGCCCCGCGGCCTTCGACCAGGCGACCCGCTTCGTCCGTGAGGACGACATCACCGAAGCGATCCCGTGCGGCTCCGACGTCGAGGCGTTCGTCGATGCCGTGCGTCCCTACAGCGAGGCCGGCTTCACCGAGGTCGCACTCGTCCAGATCGGCGGGGCGCAGCAGCGGCCCTTCATCGACTGGGCGCGGCGCACGCTCCTCCCGGCACTGCGCGAACTGTAGGCCCCGACCCGTGCGTGCGCCGGGCCGCTCACCGGGTACGAGGTCGTCGCGGGCCCGCCCGCCCGAGAAGCCGCTCGTGTCGCCGACACGGAGCCGTGGGGTGAGCCTGGAGTCAGTCCCCGGACCGCTGGAGGAAACACGATGGGAGCACGCAACCCGCTCGGCCGCTGGCCCGTGTACCGGCAGCTGACCGGTCGAGACCCTCTGGGCAGAGGGCAGGCGGTCGTCTCGCGGGCGACGGAGGAGACCCGGCCGCGCACCGCCACGGCCGACCGTGTGGTGAAGTCCGTCTGCCCGTACTGCGCGGTGGGCTGCGGCCAGCAGGTGTACGTCAAGGACGACCGGGTCGTGCAGATCGAGGGCGACCCGGACTCGCCGGTCAGCCGTGGCCGACTGTGCCCGAAGGGCTCCTCGACGCTGCAGCTCACCACCGGCCCGTCCCGCCGCCACCAGGTGCTCCACCGGCGCCCGTACGCCACCGACTGGGAGCCGCTCGACCTGGAGACCGCGATGGACATGGTCGCGGACCGTGTCATCGAGACCCGGCGCAGGACCTGGCAGTGGGAACACGAAGGGCTCCGCACGGCACGCACCCTGGGCATCGCCGGTCTTGGCGGAGCCACCCTGGACAACGAAGAGAACTACCTGATCAAGAAGCTCTTCACGGGCCTCGGCATCGTGCAGGTGGAGAACCAGGCACGGGTCTGCCACAGCTCCACCGTGGCCGGCCTCGGTACCTCGTTCGGCCGGGGCGGGGCCACCACCTTCATGCAGGACCTCCAGCACGCCGACTGCGTCATCATCCAGGGGTCGAACTTCGCCGAGGCCCACCCGGTCGGCTTCCAATGGGTGATGGAGGCGAAGGCCCGCGGCGCCCGGATCATCCATGTGGACCCGCGCTTCACCCGCACGAGCGCTCTGTCCGACCTCCACGTGCCCATCCGGGCCGGCAGCGACATCGCGTTCCTCGGCGGCGTCATCAACCACGTGCTCACCGAGGAGAAGGACTTCCGGGAGTACGTCCTCCACTACACGAACGCCGCGACGCTGATCGGCGACGACTTCCTGGACACCGAGGACCTCGACGGTGTCTTCTCCGGCCTGGACGAGGAGCGGGGCCACTACGACCCCCGCTCGTGGCAGTACCGGGACACCGAGGTGCGCGCACCCTCCGGGAACGTGGACGAGCTGCACGAGGACCGGGCCGGGAGCGACGACGCGCGGAGCCGGGTGCACTCCGCGGCGGGCTCCGAGACCCATGGGTCGGGAGGCCCGCGGGCCGAGGCATGGCCACCGCGCGACGAGACCCTGCAGGACCCGAGGTGCGTCTACCAGATCCTCAGACGCCACTACGCGCGCTACACCCCCGAGATGGTCGAGGAGATCACCGGGGTGAGGCGGGAGGTCTTCCTGGAGGTCTGCGACGCGCTCACCTCCAACTCCGGACGTGAGCGGACCACCGCCTTCGCCTACGCAGTGGGCTGGACCCAGCACACCACCGGCGCCCAGTGCATCCGCGCCGCGAGCGTGCTCCAGCTGCTCCTGGGCAACATCGGGCGGCCGGGCGGCGGCATCCAGGCCCTGCGCGGGCACGCGTCGATCCAGGGCTCCAGCGACATCCCCACGCTCTTCAACCTGCTGCCGGGCTATCTGCCGATGCCGCACGCCCACGCCCACGAGAACCTGGACGCCCTCATCCGGGCGAGCCGCACGGACAAGGGCTTCTGGGGTGGTATGCGGGCCTACTTCGTCAGCCTGCTCAAGGCCTACTACGGCGACGCGGCCACTGCCGAGAACGACTTCTGCTTCGACCACCTGCCCCGCCTCACCGGCGCCCACGGCACGTACGAGACGGTGATGGGGCAACTCGAGGGGGAGTGCAAGGGCTACTTCCTCATGGGGGAGAACCCGGCCGTCGGCTCCGCCAACACCCGGCTGCAACGGCTCGGGATGGCCCAGCTCGAGTGGCTGGTCGTCCGCGACTTCTCGCTCATCGAGTCCGCCACCTGGTGGAAGGACGGCCCGGAGACGGAGACCGGGGAGATGACCACCGAGAAGATCGGTACCGAGGTCTTCTTCTTCCCGGCGGCCGCCCACACCGAGAAGTCCGGCTCCTTCACCAACACCAACCGGTGGCTCCAGTGGCACCACGCCGCCGTCGAACCCGAGGGAGACGCCCGCAGCGACCTCTGGTTCACGTACCACCTCGGCCGGCGCATCAAGGAACGGCTCGCGGCCTCCACCGATCCGATGGACCGCGCCGTCCAGGACCTGACCTGGGACTACCCGGTCGACGGGCCGCTCGACGAACCGGTATCGGCAGCGGTCCTGGCCGAGATCAACGGGCACGGCCCGGACGGCGCGCCCCTCTCCGCCTACACCGAGCTCAAGGACGACGGCTCGACCAGGTGCGGCTGCTGGATCTACTGCGGGGTGTACGCGGACGGCGTCAACCAGGCCGCCCGCCGCAGACCCCACACGGAACAGGACTGGGTGGCGGCCGAGTGGGCCTGGGCCTGGCCCGCCAATCGGCGCATCCTCTACAACCGGGCGTCGGCAGCCCCCGACGGCAGCCCCTGGAGCGACCGCAAGGCCTGTGTCTGGTGGGACGAGATCGAGGGCCGGTGGACCGGACACGACGTCCCGGACTTCGTCCCCGACCGAGCGCCCGGCCACGTGCCTCCGCCCGGAGCCGAAGGTCCCGACGCCCTGCGCGGGGACGACCCGTTCATCATGCAGGCCGACGGCAAGGGCTGGCTCTACGCCCCCTCCGGCCTGGAGGACGGCCCGCTCCCCACGCACTACGAGCCGCAGGACTCGCCTTTCACCAACGCGCTCCACCCCTCGCGCTCCCGCTCACCCGTCAGGAAACTGCACCCCCGCGAGGGCAACCGCTACCACCCGAGCGGCGACGAACCGGGCGCGGACGTGTATCCGTACGTCGTCACCACCCACCGCCTCACCGAGCACTTCACGGCGGGAGGGATGAGCCGCTGGTCCTCCTATCTGTCCGAGCTGCAACCGGAGTTCTTCTGCGAGGTGTCGCCGCAGCTCGCGCAGGAGAGAGGTCTTGAGCACGGCGGCTGGGCGACGATCGTCACGGCCCGCAACGCCGTCGAGGCCCGCGTCCTGGTGACCCGCCGCATCACACCCCTGACCGTCCGGGGCCGCACCGTGCACCAGATCGGTCTGCCCTTCCACTGGGGTCCCAACGGGATCACGACCGGTGACGCGGCCAACGAGCTGGTGGCCATCGCGCTCGACCCCAACGCCCTGATCCAGGAGGACAAGGCGCTCACCGCCGACATCCGGCCCGGGCGCAGGCCCAGGGGCCCCGCACTGCCCGAACTCGTCGCGGACTACCGCCGCCGGGCCGGGATCACGGAGACGACCGGAACGCAGGAGACGACGTGAAGGACAATCTCTTCAGCGGGCCCGAGCCCGACCCCGCGGGCGACGCCGGACACGAGAACGCCCCTCCGCGCGTCGGGTTCTTCACCGACACCTCCGTCTGCATCGGCTGCAAGGCGTGCGAGGTCGCCTGCAAGGAATGGAACGCCCTCCCCGAGGACGGGCTCTCACTGACCGGGATGTCCTACGACAACACCGGCGGACTGGGCGCCTCCACCTGGCGGCACGTCGCCTTCATCGAACAGCCCGTACCCGCAGGGCGTACGGAACTGCCGCTCGCCGACACGGACCCCGGGAAGGCGGAGGACACCTCCGGGGTCCGGTGGCTGATGTCCTCGGACGTCTGCAAGCACTGCACCCATGCCGCCTGCCTGGACGTCTGTCCGACCGGATCACTCTTCCGCACGGAGTTCGGCACGGTCGTCGTCCAGGAAGACATCTGCAACGGCTGCGGATACTGCGTGCCCGCCTGCCCGTACGGCGTGATCGAGCAACGCCCCAAGGACGGAAGGGCGTTCAAATGCACCATGTGCTACGACCGCCTCGGCGCCGGCCAGGAACCCGCGTGCGCCAAGGCGTGCCCCACCGAGTCCATCCGCTTCGGCCCGCTCGACGAACTGCGCGAGCGCGCGGCGCTGCGGGTGGAGCAGCTCCACGAAGCCGGCGTCACCGAGGCCCGGCTGTACGGCCACGAACCGGACAACGGCGTCGGCGGGGACGGCGCGTTCTTCCTGCTCCTGGACGAACCCGAGGTGTACGGACTGCCCCCGCACCCCGTCGTCACCACCCGGGACCTGCCGGCCATGTGGCGTCACGCGGGCATCGCCGCCCTGTCGCTGGTCACGGGCGCCGCCCTGTCCTTCGCGCTTCCCGTACTCACCCGAAGGAGTGGCCGGACATGACGACCAGCCCGCCCAGGAGAACGGCCGGCCACGAGGAGCTCGCCTCGTACTACGGTCGGCCCGTCATCAAGCCGCCGTCATGGTCCGCCCAGGACATCGCCGGGTACTTCTTCCTCGGCGGACTGGCCGGCGCCGGCTCCGTCCTCGCCGCCGGGGCCCATCTGACCGGCCGCGGCACCACGGCCACCGCGTTGAAGGTCTCCTCGCTCGCCGCCGTCAGCCTCTCCGCGGCCGCACTCGTCCACGACCTCGGCCGCCCCTCACGGTTCGCCCACATGCTGCGCGTCTTCAAGCCGACCTCTCCGATGAGCATGGGCTCCTGGCTGCTCTCCGGCTACGGTCCCGCCGCAGGGGCGGCCGCCCTCACCGCGGTGAGCGGCCGGCTGCCCAGGACCGGTGCCGCGGCCACCACGGCCGCCGCGGTGCTGGGCCCCGCCCTGGCGACGTACACCGCGGTCCTGGCCGCCGACACCGCCGTGCCCGCATGGCACGGGGCACACCGTGAACTCCCCTACCTCTTCGGGGCGTCGGCCACGGCCGCCGCCGCCGGCATGGCCCTGGTCGCCGGGCCCGTCCACGAGAACGCCCCGGCCCGGTACGCCTGCGCGCTCGCCGCCGTCGCCGACGGCGCCGCGAGCCGTGCGGTGGAACGGCGCCTCGGGTCCGTCGCGGTGACCTACCGCGAGGGCCGTGCCGGGACGCTGATGCGCGCGGCACGCGGGCTCACCGGGGCAGGGGCGGCGGTGGCCCTCCTTCTCGGACCCCGCAGCCGGCCCGCCGCCGTCGGCGCGGGCCTCGCGCTCCTCGCGGGATCGGCCTGCACGCGCTTCGGGGTCTTCGCGGCGGGCATCGCCTCCGCCGAGGACCCCGCCCACACGGTCGGCCCCCAGCGTGAGGCCGCCGAGCAGCGCTCCCAGCGCTCACAGTGAAAGGAATCCAGGGTGAACAGCACGCAGGAACAGACAGAGGAACACCAGGAGAGCGGCGACGTCGTGGTGGCGGTGACCGGCTGCCCGAAGGAGGATGCGCGCACCGTGTTCGACGTACTGCGCCGCTCGTTCGTCTCCGACCGCCCGGCGAGCGACACCCCGGAGGACGCGTCGGACACCCGCCCCACCGTGTGGACGGCGACCGTCGACGTCTCGGAGACGAAAGCCGGTCCAGGGCCCGCGCGGCTCTCCGCACCGGTGATGGTCGAGGCGCAGGGGGGCTACTGGGCGGTCGACCGTCTCCGTAAGCACCTGGCGGACGCCTTCACCGTCCGGCTCGTCGGAACAGCGGCGGGCGACCAGGAACAGGAGATCCGGCTGCGGCTGGAGAGCCACCGCCCCGCATGACGACCGCACGCCCCGACCCGGAAGGTACGCGTACATGGATGCCACCCCTGGGACCGTCGACCCGGAAGCGGCACGGGCGCCGTCGCCCGCCGACAGCTCCACCTTCACCCTGCACGTCAACGGCACGGCACGGAGTCTGACACTGGACCACCGCACCACCGTGCTGGACGCGCTCCGCGAGCACCTCGGACTCACCGGCGCCAAGAAGGGCTGCGACCACGGCCAGTGCGGAGCCTGCACCGTCCTGGTCGACGGCCGACGGGCCAACAGCTGTCTGCTGCTGGCAGTCGCCCAGCAGGACGCTCACATCACCACCGTCGAAGGGCTGGCCGACGGCGACCGGCTGCATCCGCTCCAGTCCGCCTTCCTGGAGAGGGACGCGCTCCAGTGCGGCTACTGCACCCCGGGTCAGATCTGCTCGGCGGCCGGCATGCTCGGTGAGGCCAAGGACGGTTTCCCCTCGCACGTCACCCCGCGGGCGGCACTCGTCGCCGGAGGGCAGGTGCCGCTCGACGCCGACGAGATCCGCGAACGGATGAGCGGCAACCTCTGCAGGTGCGGCGCCTATCCGCACATCGTCGAAGCCATCGAGGACGTGGCCCCGTGAAACCCTTCGCCTATCTGCGCCCCGCCACCGTGGCCGAGGCCGTCCGGGCCGGCGCCGGGCACCCCGGAGCACGCTTCCTCGGCGGCGGCACCAACCTCGTCGACCTGATGAAGCTCGGGGTGGAGTCACCCGGCCTGATCGTCGATCTCGGCCGGCTCCCGCTGGACCGGGTGACACGGACGGACGACGGCGGCCTCCGGATCGGCGCGACCGTACGCAACAGCGATCTCGCCGCCCACCCCGACGTACGGAGCGGCTGGCCGGCCCTGTCGCAGGCGCTGCTGGCCGGTGCGTCCGGGCAGCTCCGCAACACCGCCACCACCGGCGGGAACCTGCTCCAGCGCACCCGGTGCCCGTACTTCCAGGACGTCACCAAGCCCTGCAACAAGCGGTCTCCCGGCTCGGGCTGCCCGGCGCGGGAAGGAGCGCACCGAGATCTCGCGGTGCTCGGCCACTCGCAGGACTGCGTCGCCACCAACCCGTCCGACATGGCGGTCGCCCTCGCGGCACTCGACGCCGTCGTCCGACTGCACGGGCCCGAGGGGGAGCGGATCGTGTCCGTCACCGACTTCCACCGACTGCCCGGCGACAACCCCGACCAGGACACGGTGATCCGCCCGGGCGAGCTGATCACCGACGTGGTGTTGCCGCCGTCCCCCACCGGGGCAGTCTCGCTGTACCGCAAGGCCCGGGACCGTGCCTCGTACGCCTTCGCACTGGCCTCCGTCGCCGTCGTGGTGAGCGTGCGCGACGGCCATGTGGAACGGGCGTCGCTCGCCTTCGGCGGGCTCGCGCACCGGCCGTGGCGAGCCCGGGTGGCCGAGGACGTGCTGCGCGGGGCTCCCGCGACCGAGGACACCTTCGCGCGTGCGGTGGACGCCGAACTCGCGGCGGCCAGGCCCCTGCGCGACAACGGTTTCAAGGTGGACCTGGCCCGTCGGCTGGCCGTCGGTGCCCTGACCGGTCTCACCACCCGGGCGGCGTCCGCCTGATCCCGTCCCACGGCACATCCCGACGAACCGAGGAATTCCGTCATGAGCGACTCCCCCCATGCACTGGGCGCGCCCGTAGTACGCCGCGACGGCCGGGACAAGATCACCGGCGCCGCCCGCTACGCGGCGGAACACACCACGCCAGGCTCTCTGTACGGCTGGATCGTCCCCGCCACCGTCGCGAGCGGGCGGATCACGGCGATCCGTACCGCCGACGCGCTCGCTGTACCCGGGGTGCGCACCGTGCTGACCCACCACAACGCGCCACGGCTGAAGGAGCCCGACGACCCGATCCTCGCCGTGCTCCAGGACGACCGGGTGCCGCACCGCGGCTGGCCCGTCGCCCTCGTCGTCGCCGAGAGCCTGGAGTCCGCGCGGGCCGGCGCGGAGGCCGTGCACGTCGAGTACGCCACCACCGGGCACGACGTCGTCCTCACCGCGGGCCACCCCGGCCTCTACACCCCCGAGGAGGCGAACGGTGGCCACCCGGCCCTGCGTGAACGCGGCGACACCCTGAGCGCGTTCGACGCCGCACCCGTCCGGATCGACGCCACCTACGCGCTGCGGGGGCTGCACAACCACCCCATGGAGCCGCACGCATCCACCGCCCGGTGGGCCGACGGACACCTCACCGTCCACGACTCCAGCCAGGGATCGACCGCCGTCCGCGACGGTCTCGCCCAGGCCCTCGGGATCGACCGGGACACCGTCACCGTGATCTCCGAGCACGTCGGCGGCGGCTTCGGTTCCAAGGGCACCCCGCGTCCCCAGGCCGTACTGGCCGCGATGGCCGCACGGCACACCGGGTGTCCGGTCCAGCTCGCCCTGGTCCGGCGGTCCATGGCGGCGGTCGTCGGGCACCGCGCACCCACCCTGCAGCGAGTGCGTCTGGGTTCCGACCGGGAGGGGGTCCTCACCACCGTCTCCCACGAGATCGTCACGCACACCTCCCGGATCAAGGAGTTCGTCGAGCAGGCAGCCGTGCCCGCCCGCGTCATGTACGCCTCTCCCCACAGCCGCACCGAGCACCGGGTGGTGGCGCTCGACGTGCCCAGCCCGTCCTGGATGCGCGCGCCGGGGGAGGCCTCGGGCATGTACGCGCTGGAGTCGGCCATGGACGAACTGGCCTGCGCTCTCGGCATCGACCCGGTCGAGCTCAGACTGCGCAACGAACCCCGGACCGAACCCGACAGCGGGCGGCCGTTCAGCAGCCGCAACCTCGCGGCCTGCCTGACCGAGGGGGCCCGGCGCTTCGGCTGGGCCGACCGGGACCCGCAGCCCGCCGCTCGTGAGGAGGGACCCTGGCTGCTCGGCACCGGCGTCGCCTCGGCGACGTACCCCGTACTCGTCTCCAGGTCGGCGGCCTCCGCGCAGGCCGCTCCGGACGGCACCTACCGTGTCGGTGTCAACGCCACCGACATCGGCACCGGCGCCCGCACCGTCCTCGCCCAGATCGCCGCCTCGGTCCTGGACACGCGCCTGGAGAACGTGACGCTCGACATCGGCAGCAGCGACCTGCCCGTCGCGCCCGTCGCGGGCGGTTCCGCGGGCACCGCCTCCTGGGGCTCCGCCGTGCACAAGGCCACCGGCGCCCTGGTGCGACGGCTCGCCGAGCACACCGGACCGCTGCCACCGGAGGGCATCACCGTCACCGCCGACACCGGCGAGGAGACGGCACAGGAGTCCCCGTACGCACGGCACGCCTTCGGCGCACACTTCGCCGAGGTCGCGGTCGACTCCCTCACCGGCGAGGTAAGGGTCCGCAGGCTGCTCGGCATGTACGCAGCCGGACGCATCCTCAACCCTCGTACGGCGCGCTCCCAGTTCATCGGCGGCATGGTCATGGGCCTCGGCATGGCCCTCACCGAGGGCAGCACCATGGACCCGGCCTTCGGTGACTTCACCGAGAGCGACCTGGCCTCCTACCACGTGCCGTCCTGCGCGGACGTCCCCGACGTCCAGGCACACTGGATCGACGAGCACGACCCGCATCTCAACCCGATGGGCAGCAAGGGCATCGGCGAGATCGGCATCGTCGGGACCGCGGCCGCCATCGGGAACGCCGTGCGGCACGCCACCGGCGCCCGGCTGCGCGAACTCCCCCTGACCCCGGACAAGCTCCTGCCCTACCTGCCGTGACGCCCGGCCCTCTCGGTTGCGCGACCGGCCCCCTCGGGCCACCCTGATGAGTGACCCAGAAGTTATTACTGCTCACGCTTCGTGTTCGGGGGTCGTTGGTTCAAACGGGGTGAAGCACGTGGGCCTCGCGGTGAGGAGCCTCGACGATGACCGTTCCACTCGACCGGCACTATCAGGTCGAACTGCAGGTGTCGGCAGAGCGCATTTCCCAGGTGGGGCGCATAGTCGCCGCGCACCTTCGTCACTGGAGTCTCGAACTGCACGTCCGGCCTGTGTGCCGGGCCGCGGAGGAGCTCCTGACGAACGTCCAGCGACACGTCGGCGACGACAGCGAGTGCGTCGTCGAGCTCCGCTGGACCGGCCGGCACCTGACGGTGTCCGTGGCCGACAACGATTCCCGGATGCCCCGGCTGCTCGACGGCGGTGGCGGCGGGCTCAGCCGCGTCATGGCCCTGAGCGACAGCTGGGGTACCTGCCGGACCGGCGACGGCAAGGTCGTGTGGTTCACACGCTACGCCGAGACGCCGCACACCGTGGGACTGCTCCCCGAGACACCGCTCCCCGGCGGCCGTACGTTCCTCAGCAGCCCGGCGGCCGAACTCGTGTGACGAACAGCCCGGTGCCGGCCCGGCCGGTGCGGACGGTGTGCCCAGGGCACGCATGATCCGCGCCGACCGGGTACGCGTGCGTGAAGGGCCGCGCTGCGCGCGGCGGCGTGGCGCGGCACGGTCGGAGAACAATGCAAGGAGGCACTCCCATGCCCATCGCGACGGTCGACCCCGCGAACGGCGAGACGCTCAGGACATTCGACGCACTGGACGGTGAGGAGACGGAACGCAGGCTCGCCGCCGCGCACCGGGCGTTCCGCGCCTACCGCACCACGGAATTCGCCGAGCGTGCCCGTTGGCTGAACCGGGCCGCCGATCTCCTCGACGAGGACCAGCAGGACATCGCCCGGACCATGACCACCGAAATGGGCAAGCCGGTCAAGGCCGCCCGCGCCGAGGCCGCCAAGTGCGCCAAGGCGATGCGCTGGTACGCCGAGAACGCCGAACGGCTGCTCGCCGACGAGCACCCCGACGACACCGACGTCAAGGACTCCGGCGCCTCCCACGCCCGGGTCCACTACCGGCCGCTGGGCGTCGTGCTCGCCGTGATGCCGTGGAACTTCCCGCTCTGGCAGGTCATGCGCTTCGCGGCACCCGCCCTCATGGCGGGCAACACCGGCCTGCTCAAGCACGCCTCGAACGTGCCACAGACCGCTCTCTACATCGAGGACCTGTTCGCCAGGGCGGGGTTCCCCGCCGGCTGCTTCCAGACCCTCCTCATCGGTTCGGGCGCCGTCGAGGCGATCCTGCGCGACCCGAGGGTCGCCGCGGCCACGCTCACCGGCAGCGAGCCGGCCGGCCGTGCGGTCGCCTCCGTCGCGGGCGACGAGGTGAAGAAGACCGTGCTGGAACTCGGCGGCAGCGACCCCTTCGTCGTCCTGCCCTCGGCGGACGTCGGGAAGGCCGCCGGGACCGCGGTGACCGCCCGCGTCCAGAACAACGGCCAGTCCTGCATCGCCGCCAAGCGCTTCATCGTCCACGAGGACGTGTACGACGCGTTCACCGAGCGGTTCACGGCGGGAATGCGGGCCCTGACCGTCGGCGACCCGCAGCAGGAGACCACCGACGTGGGACCGCTCTCCAGCGAACAGGGCCGCGCCGACCTGGAGGAACTCGTCGAGGACGCCCTCGGGAAGGGCGCCACCGCGCTGTGCGGGGGCCGACGGCCCGAGGGGCTGGACCGTGGCTGGTTCTACGAGCCCACGGTTCTCACCGGGGTCACCCCGGACATGCGCATCCACCGGGAGGAGACCTTCGGCCCGGTGGCGACGCTCTACCGTGCGGCGGACCTGGACGAGGCACTGGAAATCGCCAACGACACACCGTTCGGGCTGAGTTCCAACGTCTGGACACGCGACGAGGGGGAGATGGACCGCTGTGTGCGTGACCTGGATGCCGGCGGGGTCTTCTTCAACGGAATGACGGCCTCCCACCCCGCACTGCCGTTCGGCGGGGTGAAGCGCTCCGGCTACGGGCGGGAGCTGGCGGGGCACGGCATCCGCGAGTTCTGCAACGCCACGACGGTCTGGTACGGCCCCGGCCCGGACACCGCCTAGCCATGCCCCAGGGACCCCAGGGAGACGTCTCATGACCGACGCCCGCACACCGTCCGGGGCATCCGCCCTGTCCGACACCGAGATCTCGGCACTCGACGCGCACTGGCGTGCCGCCAACTACCTGGCGGTCGGCCAGATCTATCTGATGGCCAACCCGCTCCTGGAGGAGCCGCTGGCCCCCGAGCACATCAAACCGCGGTTGCTCGGCCACTGGGGCACCTCACCCGGGCTGAACCTCGTCCACACCCACCTCAACCGGGTCGTCAAGGAACGGAACCGGAAGGTGCTCTGCGTCTGGGGGCCCGGGCACGGCGGCCCCGCCGTCCTGGCCAACTCCTGGCTGGAGGGCAGCTATGCGGAGACGTATCCGGACGTCAGCCGCGACCGTGCCGGAATGGCGGCCCTGTTCAGGCAGTTCTCCTTCCCTGGTGGTGTGCCCAGCCACGTCGCCCCGGAGACCCCGGGCTCCATCCACGAGGGCGGCGAGCTGGGATACGCGCTCGCCCACGCCTACGGAGCGGCCTTCGACCACCCCGAGCTGCTGGTCGCCTGCGTCGTCGGGGACGGGGAGGCGGAGACGGGGCCGCTGGCCGCGTCGTGGCACTCCGACAAGTTCCTCGATCCCGTGCACGACGGGGCCGTCCTGCCCATCCTCCACCTCAACGGTTACAAGATCGCGAACCCGACGGTGCTCGCCCGGCTGCCCGAAGGAGAACTCGACGCACTCCTGCGCGGGTACGGTCACGATCCCCTCTACGTCGAAGGGGACGAGCCCGCCACGGTCCACCGTGCGCTGGCCGCCGCCATGGACCTCGCCGTGGACCGCGTCGAGGAGTACCAGCACACCGCCCGTACCGAGGGCGCGTCCGCACGCCCCCGCTGGCCCATGATCGTCCTGCGTACGCCCAAGGGCTGGACCGGACCCGAGGCTGTGGACGGCCTCCCCGTCGAGAACACCTGGCGTGCCCACCAGGTCCCGCTGCCCGGGGTCAGGGACGACCCCGATCACCTGCGCATGCTCGAGCAGTGGATGCGCTCCTACCGGCCGCAGGAACTCTTCGACGCGGAGGGCCGGCCCACCGCCCAGGTCCTGGACTGTGTCCCCGAGGGCGCCGCCCGGCTCGGCTCGACGCCGTACGCCAACGGCGGGCTGCTCCTGCGGGATCTGCCGCTCCCTCCTCTGGAGGACCACGCGGTCAGGGTCGACAGGCCGGGGACCGTCCTGCACGAGCCCACCCGGGTGCTGGGCGGCCTGCTCGCGGACGTCATGGCGGCCACCGCTGAGCGCAGGAACTTCCGTGTGGTGGGACCCGACGAGACCGAGTCCAACCGCCTGGGCGCGCTCTACGGGGCCACCGGCAAGGCATGGCAGGCGGAGATCCTCCCGACCGACGAGCACCTGGCACGCGACGGCCGGGTGATGGAGGTGCTCTCCGAACACCTCTGCCAGGGCTGGCTGGAGGGGTATCTCCTCACCGGGCGGCACGGGTTCTTCTCCTCGTACGAGGCATTCGCCCACATCGTCGACTCGATGGTCAACCAGCACATCAAGTGGCTGCGCACCTCGCGTCGGCTGCACTGGCGGGCGCCCATCGCCTCGCTGAACTACCTGCTCACCTCGCACGTCTGGCGCCAGGACCACAACGGCTTCTCGCACCAGGACCCCGGCTTCGTCGACCACATCCTCAACAAGAGCCCCGAGGTCGTCCGGGTCTACCTGCCGCCGGACGCCAACACGCTGCTGTCCACCGCCGACCACGTGCTGCGCAGCCGCGACTACGTCAACGTGATCGTGGCCGGCAAGCAGCCCGGCTTCGACTGGCTCACGCTCGACGAGGCCCGCGCGCACTGCGCCCGGGGGGCCGGGGTGTGGGAATGGGCCGGTACCGAGGACGGCAGCCGCGAGCCCGACGTCGTGCTGGCCTGCGCCGGAGACGTACCCACCCTGGAGGTCATGGCCGCGGCAGGCCTGCTGCGGCGTCATCTCCCGGAGCTCGCCGTGCGCGTGGTCAACGTGGTCGACATGACCCGGCTGCTGCCTCACGAGGAGCACCCGCACGGGATGCCGGACGCGGAGTACGACTCCCTCTTCACCCGGGACAAGCCGGTGATCTTCGCCTACCACGGCTATCCCTGGCTGGTGCACCGCCTCGCCTACCGGCGCGCGGGACACGCGCACCTCCACGTCCGGGGCTACAAGGAGGAGGGGACCACCACCACGCCGTTCGACATGGTGGTCCGCAACGACCTGGACCGCTACCGGCTGGTCATGGACGTGGTCGACCGGGTGCCCGGTCTGGGCGTACGCGCTGTCGCCGTCCGGCAGGCCATGGCGGACGCCCGCACCCGGCACCACGACTGGATCCGGGAACACGGCACGGACCTGCCCGAGGTGGCCGACTGGACCTGGGAGGGGTGACTCCTCCGTACCACCAGCTCCGGCCGGCCTGCTGAGTCGCGGGCCGGCCGGAGGGGGTGGGCGCCGGTGGTCCTGCCGTGGCGGGCGGGACCTCGCGGTCAGAAGCGCAGAGCCGCCGCGATCCGGCCGTGGCCGGCGAGGGAGTCGTCGGCGACGAACACCGCCTCGCCACCGTTGTCCAGCACCGTCTCGATGAGCTCGTCCACGATGTCCTCGCGGATCCCGTCCTCCTCCGGCGCCACGTCCGCCGGGTCCACGGCCTGAAGGTGGTTGTCGGTGACCCGGACCACCTGCTGGAAGTGCTCCTCGACGGCGACGACGGCCACCCGGCCTTCCCGGGCGGCTGCCCAGACCTCGTCGAGGCCGCCCGTGAAGGACTTGGCGCCGCGGGCGGTGTCGAGCCTGTCCAGGACGGCCGCGTCGGCCTGCTCGCGCCAGTCGTCCCTCGCCGCCTCCAGTTCCTTGGCCAGCTCGGGCGCGGTCGTTTCCGCCGTCGTTCCCTTCGGGACCTTGCAGGCGGCCGACTTGGCGCATTCTCCGACGTCCTCGAGCAACGAGAGCGCCTGCGGCAGTCCGACCAGGAACAGCGGCCGGGGGTCTGCCGTGAGTACGCCGCGTAGGCTGCTGTCCACCGTGCGGAAGAAGCTGCGGGTGTCCTCGCTGGAGTAGATGCTCGGAGCCCCGCCGCTCCGCGCCTGACGCTCCGGGTCGAAGTTCTCGTGCGGCGGGCTCAGGGGGAATCCGCCCCGCTCCTCCGCGCGCAGCGACTCGTTCGTCCCCGACCAGAGTGCGGCGTGCTCGGCGGAAACGCCGAGGACCCAGAAGAGACGCGCCCCCGCCTTGGCCGCGACGAGATTCCGCGTGAGGTAGGAGTCGCTCAGGACGACGCGCTCGGGCGCTGTGCGCGGCAGCTGCCAGATCTGGTACTCCTCCGTGTCGGCCAGGATCACCAGTGAGTCCAGGGCGCGTCGCTGGTCGATGTCGGCGACCGCGCGGTCCAGCTGAGCCCTCACGGCCTTCTGGGCCTCGCGGGACACCTGGGGATCGGCGTCCAGACGGTTGCCTGCCTCGGCCACGAGATTCCGCAGCCGCACGGCGTCCTGGGCGTTCTCGGGTGCTCCGCGGTGGGTCGGCATCGTCAGGGACAGGGCCGGACCGGGCCTGGCCGCGCGAAGCTTCCGCAGCAGGCCGGGCGTCAGGGCATCCGTATCCATCGTTCCCTCCCGGAGGGGTTCGGGGTCCTCGGTGCTGGAGCCGCCCTTGGCGCAGGACGGGGCATTCGACGAGTCAATTCATACCTTTTGATCCTAGTATGGGCGAATTATTCACTTGCTTTTCGGAGGTGCCTGCGATGTCCACGCTCACCGTGTGGAAGTTCCGGACCGCCGACGAGGCGGGATGACGG
Organism: Streptomyces sp. NPDC002793; assembly: GCF_040295485.1. NCBI lineage: Bacteria > Bacillati > Actinomycetota > Actinomycetes > Kitasatosporales > Streptomycetaceae > Streptomyces > Streptomyces sp. NPDC002793. Next base: position 167,233 of record NZ_JBEOVL010000007.1, read on the forward strand.
CGGAGGGGCCGCTCATCGAGGGGGCGGCGGGAGGGGCCGTACGGCGGCGGGCGGATCCTCGGTGAGCGCGTCCGAGGCCGTCACGGACGCGCTGCGCGAACTCCACGGACGCTTCGCCGGCCTGCGGGAGGGCCGACGGGCCGACTACATCCCGGAGTTGGCCAGGTCGGAGCCCGACGACTTCGGGCTCGCCCTCGTCAGTATGGACGGGCACTCCTACAGCGCGGGCGCGGCGGACACCCCCTTCACCCTGCAGTCCGTGTCCAAGCCCTTCGTCTACGCCCTCGCGCTGGCCTCCCACGGCCTCGACGAGGTGGGCCGCTGGGTGGGTGCCGAACCGAGCGGTGAGGCGTTCAACGCCATCAGCCTGGAACCCGGCACCGGGCGGCCGGCCAACGCGATGGTCAACGCCGGCGCCATCGTCACCACCGCCCTGGTCCCCGACACCCGGGCGGTTCCCGCGTTCCAGCGCATCCTGGCCTGCCTGAGCCGCTTCGCCGGGCGGAAGCTCGACGTCGACGAGGACGTGTACACCTCGGAGGCCGCCACGGGGGACCGCAACCGGGCCCTCGCCTACCTGATCCGCAGCGCCGGGACCCTGCCCGCCGATCCGGTGGCCGCGGTGGACACCTACTTCCGCCAGTGCGCGGTGCGGGCCACCGCCGTCGATCTCGCCGTGATGGCCGCCACCTTGGCGCACGGCGGGGTCAATCCGGTCACCGGGGAGAAGGTGGTCACCCCGGAAGTCGCGGCTCAGGTCCTCGCGGTCATGGCGACCTGCGGGATGTACGACGCTTCCGGCGACTGGCTGCTGAGGGTCGGGCTGCCTGCCAAGAGCGGTGTGTCGGGCGGTCTGATCGCCGCCGGGCCCGCCCGCTTCGGTCTGGCCTCCTACAGCCCGCTCCTGGACGGGGCGGGCACCTCGGTACGCGGTCACGCCGCACTCGGCGCGCTCTCGGAACGCCTGGGGCTGCACCTCATGAGGAACCCCGCGCTGCCCGGTTCCACCGTCACGCTGGTCACCACGGCCGATGTGCTGCCCTCGGCCCCGTCCGGCAGACGGGAGCGTGCCCTGCGTGAACGCGTGGGTGTCGTCGCGGCCCAGGGCGCCCTCGACTTCACCGCTGCCGAGCGTGTGCTGTACGCCCTGGACGAGTCCGGGCCGGAGCGGACGGGGTCGGTGGTGCTCGACCTGCGTGAGGTGACCGGCGCGGACGCCCTCGCCGTCGCGCTGCTGCACGCCGGGCTGTCCCGGCTCGCCCGGGAAGGGCGGCGTGCGGCCGTCGTCGATCCGGGCGCCCGGCTGGGACCGCCGGACCTGGTCAGGGAACGGACCGGCCAGGACCTGCCGCGCTTCGCCTCACGGGAGGAGGCCGCGGAACACTGCGCGCAGGCCATGGCCGGACCAGGGTGACCACCTGTCGTGGAGCAGGCCGGAGGTCACATCGGCCTGCCGTCCTCCTCGCGCGTGGGAGGCGTCACCGGCGGGTCTCTACCAGATGGCCTCGACCCACTCCGGGTGGTCTATGAACGGATTCCGGTTGTGCTGGTACCGATCGAATATGACCTCGTTGCGGTTCTGCTCGAAGCTGTCCGGCGGGTCCTCCTGGTTCCACTGCTTCAGGACGGAGAGCCGCCCGATGTTGGGCGCCGAACCGTTGCTCACGCTGTCGTTCGGCTCCAGGTCGGCGAAGGAGTCGCCGCCCTCGTACCGCACCGCCATGTAGAGGATCATCCGGGCGACGTCACCCTTGACCGCGTCACGCGGTTCGAAGGAGTCGCCGTCGGTGTAGTTGCCGGGTGCGCCCGAGACGCTGCTGCCGCCGTTGTCGAAGTCCTTGTTGCCGCGGGTGGAGTTGACCTGGACGTCCTCGGGGCGCAGGTGGTGGATGTCGGTCCCGGGGCCGGTCGCGGTGCCGAAGTCGCCGTGGGACTTCGCCCAGACGTGTTCCCGGTTCCAGTCGCCGACGTCGCCCCCGTTCTCGCTCTTGGACTGCGAGCGGCCGGTGTAGAGGAGGATCACGTTGGAGGAGTCGGCGGGGTCCTCGTCGGTCGCCTTGAGCGCGTCCCAGACCTGGCTGTAGGAGAGCGTGGTCTGGTCGCTGATGATCGTGTGCAGCGAGCTCTTCAGGGCGGTGCCCGTCTTGCCCAGGGCGTCCTGGTAGTAGGCGTCGTCGAGAGCGGCGGGGGACCCCGCGGCCGTGGGAGTGGCGGCGGGCGCGGCGGAGGCGACGCCTGCGAGTACGACGACCGAGGCGGCCGCCGCTAGTAGTGGACGCGCGTAGAAACGGCGACGACTGGACATGTGGGGTGTCCTCTCCGAGGTTGCGGAACGGTGTCGTGAGTGCCGGACGTTGTCTGCTCGGTCGGGAGCCTTCCACACGCACGGTGCCGGTCGTGTGAACGGTGCGTATTCATCATGTGCGGGTCAAGTGACGGCTTTCTCGGGTCCGGGGGGGCATCGGATGCGCGGATGCCTCCCCGGCGCGAGAATTGCCCCAAGGACGAGGAGGCGGTATGAGCGAAGAGTCCGAATCCGTATCCGTATCCGTGCCGGAAGTGCGGGGGGTGACCCCTGACCGTCTGCTGCACACCGGTGGCGGGGACCAGCCCACCGCGGAGGATCTGGTGCTCGCATCGGGGCGGGACCTGACCCCCGAGAACCTGGAATGGGCACAGCGCAGGCTGTCCGAGGAGGGCCGGTCGGCGATGGACAAACGGCTCCCGTAGGACCCGCATCACAACCCGGTGGCGGGGAGCGTGCGAAGCGTCCCCGCCACTCGGCTAGCCTGAACGGCATATGAACCGTTTGACGACGTCACAGGGCGAATTCGATCTCGCCCGCTTTCCCGAGAACCCGCGCGACCCGCTCCGTGCTTGGGACGCCGCCGACGAGTACCTGCTGCGGCGGCTGGAGGGGGCGGAGGGGAGCGAGCCGGTCTCCCCGTCCGGCACCGTGGCCGTGGTCGGAGACCGCTGGGGGGCCCTGGCCACGGCGCTGGCGGTGCACGATCCGGTCCAGGTCACCGATTCGTACCTCGCCCTGCGGGCCACCCGGGCCAACCTGGCCCGCAACGGCGCCGACCCGGACTCGGTGCGCGTCCTGTCGGTGCGAGACACCCCGCCGGAGCGGGTGGACCTGCTGCTCGTGCGGGTCCCCAAGAGCCTCGCGCTCCTGGAGGACCAGCTCCACAGACTGGCACCCGCCCTGCACGCCGGGACGATTGTCATCGGCACGGGCATGGTGAAGGAGATCCACACCTCCACCCTCAAGCTGTTCGAGCGGATCATCGGGCCCACGCGCACCTCCCTCGCGGTGAAGAAGGCGCGGCTCATCTTCTGCACCCCTGATCCCACCCTGGCCAGGACCCCCAGCCCCTGGCCGTACCGCTACGACCTGCCCGACGGCATCGGCGTGGTCTCCGGACGCACCGTGACCAATCACGCCGGAATCTTCTGCGCGGAACGCCTGGACATCGGCACCCGCTTCTTCCTGAAGCACCTCCCGGAGCGCAAGGGCCCCGACCGCGTCGTCGACCTCGGCTGCGGGAACGGCGTCCTGGGCATGTCCGCGGCACTGACCAACCCCGACGCCGCCGTCACCTTCATCGACGAGTCGTACCGGGCCGTCGCATCGGCCGAGGAGACCTTCCGCGCCAACACCGGCCCGGACGCCGAGGCGGAATTCCTCGTGGGCGACGGCATGGCGGACGTGCCGCCGGGAAGTGTGGACCTGGTCCTCAGCAACCCGCCGTTCCACTCGCACCAAGCGGTCACCGACGCCACGGCCCGGAACATGTTCCACGGAGCGCGAGCCGCCCTGCGCCAGGGAGGGGAGCTCTGGGTCGTGGGCAACCGCCATCTCGCCTACCACACCCAGCTGCGCCGGATCTTCGGCAACTGCGTCACCGTCGCCGGCGACCCGAAGTTCGTCGTTCTGCGAGCCGTCAAGCGCTGACCGCTGTCAGGTGAGGTCCTCCCGGCCCGGCCAGGACGGCACCCCGGGCGCGGGCTCCTCCCGGCCCGCCCCGGGGGAGTCCGGTTCTCCTCGGCCACCGGTCCCCCTGGGCGCAGCCCCACTCTCCCCGGACATGCGCGGCCGCGGTGTGCATGCAACCGCGCCGGGGCATCATCATCCTGCGAGTCACGATCTTCCCGGCACGCCCGTTCCACCGGCCGAACGGAAGGAACGAGCCGATGCACGATCCGGACCCGGGGCTCTTCGGCCCTGACTCCGTCACCTGGCAGATGCACGGGGACCCCATGATGTGGGTCGCAGGCGTTCGCGCCCTCTACCTCCAGGCGCTCCACCCGCGCGCCGTCCGAGGCGTGATGCAGAACTCGGACTTCCGCAGGGACGCCTGGGGACGGCTCATGCGCACGGCCGACTTCGTCGGCGCCCTCACCTACGACACCACGCGGGACGCGGAGAAGTACGGTGCACGGGTCCGCAAGATACACCGGCTCCTCAAGGCCACCGATCCGGACACGGGCGAGGTCTACGGCATCGACGAACCGGAACTGCTGCTCTGGGTGCACTGCGCCGAGGTCGACTCCTACCTCCAGGTCCAGCGCCGCTCCGGCTTCCCGCTCGGCGACACCCAGGCCGACCGCTACGTCGACGAGCAGCGGGAGAGCGCCCGCCTCGTCGGGCTCGCCCCGGCAGGCGTTCCCGACACGACAGCGGCGCTCGCCGCCTACTTCGAAACGGTCCGTCCTCTGCTCGCCGCCGGTGCCGAGGCGTCGGACGTGGACGACTTCCTGCGCGACCCGCCCGTGCCCGCCCTGCTGACCCCGGCACGTGCCCTGCTCTGGCGGCGAGTGGCCGCGCTCGCCTACGACTCCCTGCCCCCGTACGCCCACGAGCTGTACGGCAGGGCCGCACCACCCACGGCAACGGTCGACCGCCGCCTGCGCACCACCGGCACCGCCCTGCGCCGCATCCCCGCCCGCCTCCGCTGGTGCCTGCCACCCGGGCACATCGTGAAGGCGATGGCACGGCTCGGCCCCGGTAGCCGACCCGCCGCGTACAAACTCCGCAGACAGGCAGCCATACTGGACGGGCCGGGGAGGGCGCAGCAGCAGTAACGAGCAGCGAAGCAACGGGGGCGACAACAGGCGATGGCGGACACCAGGCTGATCCAGAGCCGGTACCGGCTGCTCGATCTGATCGGGCGCGGAGGCATGGGCGAGGTGTGGCGTGCGCGCGACGAATCGCTGGGCCGGCAGGTCGCCGTCAAGTGCCTGAAACCGATGGGGCCGCAGCACGACCAGGCCTTCACCCGCATCCTGCGCGAGCGTTTCCGCCGTGAGGCACGGGTGGCCGCGGCGCTCCAGCACCGCGGAGTCACCGTCGTCCACGACTTCGGCGAGTCGGACGGTGTCCTCTACCTGGTCATGGAGCTCCTGGAGGGCCGCAACCTGAGCCAGCTCCTGGAGGACAACAAGCAGCACCCGCTGCCGGTGGCCGATGTGGTCGACATCGCGGAGCAGGTGGCGGACGCCCTCGGCTACACCCATCAGCAGGGCATCGTGCACCGCGACCTCAAGCCCGCGAACATCATGCGGCTCGACGACGGCGCCGTGAAGATCTGCGACTTCGGGATAGCCAGGCTCGGCCACGACATCGGCTTCACCTCCCGCCTCACCGGCACCGGCATCGCCATGGGCACCCCGCACTACATGTCGCCCGAGCAGATCAGCGGAGGGGAGGTCGACCACCGCAGTGATCTCTACTCCCTGGGCTGCGTGCTGTACGAGATCGCCACAGGCGTACCGCCGTTCGACATGGACGACGCCTGGGCCGTGCTCGTGGGCCACCGGGACACCGCTCCCGAGCCGCTGCGTACCCACCGCGCCGAACTCCCGGGGTTCTTCGACAAGGTCGTCCTGGACCTGCTGGCCAAGACGCCCGGCGAGCGGCCGGCCGACGCAGGCGCCCTGCGGCAGCGCATCGTGCTCGGCCGCACCGGTGAGCAGCCGGAGGCAGGCTGGATCCGGACCGTCCCACCGGTCCTGCTCCAGCATCCGGCCGGTGCGAGGCAACTGCCCTCCTGGACCCGGAACATGACCACCGGTCACAAGGCGACCGGTGCGACGCACACCGGTACGGCCGCCATCGACCACGCCGCCGCGCTGACCGGGGCATGGACCACAGGGAACGGTCACGCTCCCACGGGCGGCTTCCTGCCCGCGGGGCCGGTCCGACCCACGCCGTCACCCGAGCTGCTGGCCGGCCTGGCCGGCCGGCACAGCGCCGGACTCAGCCTGGGACGTCTCGGCCACTGGAAGGAGGCGGGCGACGTCCACCGCGCGGTCGCGGCCGAACGTGAACACGCGCTCGGCCCCGATCACCCCGACACCCTCGCCAGCAGATACGAGGTCGGATTCACCCTCAGCCACACAGGACGCGCCGCGGACGCACTGCGCGAGTTCGGCCGGGTCGCCGACGGCCGGGAACGCACCCTGGGCCCCGACCATCCCGAGACCCTCGCGGCCCGGCAGGAGACGGCGTACGTCCTCGGCCAGCTGGGGCGGCACTTCGAGGCCCATCAGGTCTACGCCGCGGTCCTCGCCTCGCGGGAGCGCTCCATGGGGCCGGACCATCCCGACACCCTGCGCTGCCGTCACAACCTCGCCTTCAACCTCAGCAGGCTGGGCCGCCTGGAGGACTCGTACCGCATGGCCCGCGAGGTGGCGGACGCGCGGGGCCGGCTGCTCGGCGCCACCCACCCGGACACGCTGGTCACGTTGTACGAAGTGGCGTACACACTCGGCCGGCTGGACCGCTGGGCCGAAGCCCTGCAGACGTACCGCGACGTGGCGCTGGCCCGCGCGGCCGTACTCGGCGCCGACCACCCCGACACGCTGGCGGCGCGTTACGAGGCGGGCATCAGCCTCGGCAGGCTGGGCCGCAGCGCCGAGGCACTGGAGCTCTACCGCGCCCTGGTGGAGGACCGCACCCGGGTCGGCGGTCCCGACGACCCCGAGACGCTGCGAGCCAGGCACGGACTCGGCGTCAACCTGGGGCGGATGGCGCGCTGGGAGGAGGCGCTCGCGGAATCACGCGAGGTCTGCGCGATCCGGGAACGCATCCTGGGGCCCGATCACCCCGACACCCTCGTCAGCCGCCGTGAGGTCGCCGTCGGGCTGGGCTGGCTCGGCCGCTGGGCCGACGCGCTGACCGACTACCGTGCGGTCGCCGAGACCCGTGAACGGGTCCTGGGTGCCGATCACCCCGACACCCTCGCGAGCCGCAACGACGAGGCGCACTGCCTGGAACAGCTCGGCCGCGGCACGGAGGCGGTGGATCTCTACCGGAGGGCCGCCGACCTGCGCCGGCAGCGCGGGGTGCCGCCGCACTGACCTCGGGCCACGGTGCCCCGCGCACGGTGGAGATCACGCGGCGAACCGATCGGGGCCCCGTGGTGCGGCGGCTCTCGGCCGACGCACCGGACGACCCGGGCACCCTGCCCGCAGCCTGACCGGGTGCGCCGTCGGCCACGGCCCGTGCCTCTGTCCGGAGATGATCCTCCCGTGTTACGAAGGGACATGCCCGCAGACGTGACGTCCTCACCAGGATCCCCCGCCCACGCCGCCTACGACGCGGTGATCGTGGGCGGTGGCCACAACGGCCTGGTCGCCGCCGCCTACCTCGCCCGCGCCGGGCAGTCCGTACTCGTCCTGGAACGTCTCGGCAGCACCGGGGGAGCGGCCGTGTCGACCCGGCCTTTCGACGGGATCGACGCCCGGCTCTCCCGCTACTCATACCTCGTCTCGCTCCTCCCGCGGAAGATCGTGCGCGATCTCGGCCTCGACTTCGCCGTACGGAAGCGCACTGTCTCCTCGTACACGCCTGCCGTGCGCGGCGGCCGGCCCACCGGGCTGCTCGTCGGGGGTGAGGGAACCCGGGAGTCCTTCGCCGCGCTCACGGGCGACGACAGGGAGTTCGACGCCTGGCAGCGCTTCTACGGGATGACGGGCCGGGTCGCCGAGCGGGTGTTCCCGACTCTCACCGAACCCCTGCCGGCACGCGATGTCCTGAGGGCGCGCGTCGACGACTCGGCTGCCTGGCGCATGCTGTTCGAGGAACCCGTCGGTGTCGCCGTCGAGGAGACCTTCACCGACGACCTGGTCCGCGGAGTCGTGCTCACCGACGCGCTGATCGGCACCTTCGCCGACGCACACGACCCCTCCCTGGTCCAGAACCGCTGCTTCCTCTACCACGTGATCGGCAACTCAACGGGGGACTGGGACGTCCCGGTCGGCGGCATGGGTGCGCTCACCGAGGCGCTGGCCGGCGCGGCCCGGGCGGCGGGAGCCGAGATCCGTGTGCTGCACGAAGCGACCCGCATCGAGACCGACGGCACCCGTGCCGAGGTGACGGTCCGCTCACCCGACGGGGAACATGGCGTCGGCGCCCGCCGGGTCCTGGTCAACGCGTCGCCGCAGGCACTGGCCGAACTCCTCGGTGACCTGCCGCCGGCGCCTGCCGAGGGAGCCCAGCTGAAGGTGAACATGCTGCTGACCCGGCTGCCGCGGCTGCGCGACCACTCCGTCGACCCGCGCCGGGCGTTCGCCGGGACGTTCCACATCGCCGAAGGGTACGAGCAACTGGCCACCGCCTACCGCGAGGCGGCCGCCGGACGGTTGCCCGGCGCCCCGCCTTCCGAGATCTACTGTCACTCGCTGACCGACCCGTCGATCCTCGGGCCCGATCTCGCCGCGCGCGGGTACCAGACCCTCACCCTGTTCGGACTGCACACCCCCGCCCGGCTGTTCGCGGCGGACAACGAGGCGACACGCGCCTCCCTGCTCGCAGCGACCCTGGCCGAGCTCGACGCCCACCTGGAGGAGCCGATCGCCGACTGCCTGGCCCTCGACGCCGAAGGCAGGCCGTGCATCGAGGCGAAGACCCCCCTCGACCTGGAGCGCGAACTGAGGCTGCCCGGCGGCCACATCTTCCACCGGGACCTGTCGTTCCCGTACGCCACCGAGGAGACCGGCCGCTGGGGCGTGGAGACCGGCCGCCCCAACGTCCTGCTGTGCGGGGCGGGCGCCGTGCGCGGCGGCGGGGTCAGCGGGGTACCCGGCCACAACGCCGCGATGGCGGTGCTGGGTCGGTGACCGCCCCTGACCGCCTGCCTTGACGGTCGCCTGGCTGTTGTACCCGTCGTTCCAGGCCGGGTGCGTACTCAGTCGGAGGAGAGGCTCCACCCGCTCGCCTCGAACCGTCCGGCGTCGCCGTGCCTGTTCCCGTCGAAGAGTGTCCGGCCGTCGTCCTCGACCCGGATCTCGTCCACGTAGACACCGCGCCCGACGTACGACCGGTCGGTGACGTACCGCCAGCGGAGCCGCAGTTCCGTGCCCCGTCCCTCCGCGAGGTCCGCCTTCAGCCGGTGCCAGACGCGCCCCGAATACCCGGAGACCGAACCGTCCGGATGGGGCCGGGGCTCCCGGGGCCCGTCTTCCTGGACCGGCACGGTGGTGAACGGCACCGGCTTCCATGTCGCTCCGGAGTCGGACGAGGCCTCCAGGTGGAGGGCGTCCGAAATCGGCTCGGTGTCCCACCACAACGCGCACCTCAGCACCGGACGCGAGGAGAGCGGACGCAGCGCGGGCAGCGTCAGCGTCACGGTGGAGGAGCCCGCCATGCCGGAGAACCAGGCAGTGCGGCCCCCGGCCGGGCGTACGGGAACCGCGCGCGCCATCCGGTCGGCCGCGGCGACCCGCGGGGCGCTGCCCGAACGCCAGCTGCGCACCGGATGGACCGAGTTGCCCAGGACGATCAGGAACGAGTCCGTCGTCGGGTCGAGGACCAGGCTGGTGCCGGTGAAACCGGTGTGTCCGGCCGTGCGCGGGGTGGCCATGGCCCCCATGTACCAGTGCTGGTAGAGCTCGAAGCCCAGGCCGTGCTCATCGCCGGGGAACGCGGTGTTGAAGTCGGTGAACAGCAGCTCCACCGACTCCTCGGACAGGATGCGGGACCGGCCGTAGATCCCGCCGTTGAGCAGGGTGCGGGCGAGCACCGCCAGGTCCCAGGCACACGAGAAGACGCCCGCGTGGCCGGCCACCCCGCCCAGGCTGTACGCGTTCTCGTCATGGACCTCACCCCAGACCAGTCCGCGGTCCAGCCCCGACCAGGGCAGCCGGGCGTCCTCGGTCGCCGCGATCTTCGGCTTCCAGGAGGCGGGCGGGTTGTACCGGGTCCGGTGCATGCCGAGCGGACCGGTGATCTCCTCGCGGAGGAGAACGTCCTGGGCGCGACCGGTGATCTTCTCCAGGATCAGTTGCAGAGAGATCAGATTGAGGTCGGAGTAGAGGTACTTCGTACCGGGAGCCGAAGCCGGGACCTCGTCCCAGAGCAGGCGCAGCTTCCCCTCACGGGTCGGTTCCTCGTAGAGCGGGATCCAGGGCCGGAAGCCTGATGTGTGCGTCAGCAGCTGACGGACCGTGATGTCCTGCTTGCCGCCGCCGGCGAATCCGGGGAGGTAGGAAGCGGCCGTCGCCTCGAGTTCCAGTGCGCCCCGCTCGATCTGCTGCACGGCGAGGATCGAGGTGAACAGCTTGGACACCGATGCGAGGTCGAAGACCGTGTCCTCGGCCATGGCGATCTGCTGCTCCGGCGGGAACTCCACCCCGGTGTCGGTGCTCTCGTCGTAGGCCGCATAGCGCACCGCCCGGCCGATCGGCCGGTGCAGTGCCACGGTGCCGCCGCGGCCGGCGAGCAGGACCGCGCCCGCGTACCAGGGGTGAGTGGGGGAGTCGGTCAGGTACTTCTCCGCGTCTGCGACCAGCAGGTCGAGCTGGTCCGGCAGCAGCCCGGCGCGCGCGGCCGGCCCTCGGCGCAGTGTCGTTCCGCCCCGTGCTGGTCCCATGCTCGTCCCGGTTCCCGATATCGCACCCGGAGTCCCGCCGCCCGGCGGCCCCGCGGCCCGCTCGGCGCCGAACGCCGACCCCGCGAGGGGAAGCGGAGCGAGGGCGAAAGCTCCGCCCAGCGCCAGTATCCCGCCCCCCACCCTCCGGCGGCTCATTCCTCGTCCCGACACGTCTCCGGCCATCCGGAATCCCCTTCCCCTCATGTCGAAAACACCTGGGCGAAAGTAACTTTCGAAATTGCGTGCGGTGATGAAACTTCCTGCCGAAGCAGAGGGTACTGGCCCCGACGCCGCCCGTAGGGCCCCTGACGGCAAAGAATGTGACGCCACATCCAGTGACGGGCAGGTCCCGCCCGCGCGGCCGACGAGGCGGGCCGGACCCGACACGGGTGTTCCGGACCCTTGACCCCCGGCGACCCGCCACCCAGGATCACGCCATGACCGGTGTACGCAGCAGCACAGTGGACGGCGTCCTGACACGCAGCGCACGGCGCGCCCCCGGGCGCACCGCCGTGCGGTACGCCGAGAGGTCATGGACCTACGCCGCCCTGGACGAGGCCGTCAGCACGGCGGCCGCCGTGCTGACCTCCGCACACGGGCTGCGGCCCGGTGACCGGGTGGCGTCCTACGCCCACAATTCGGATGTGTACCTGATCGCCTATCTGGCCTGCGCCAGGGCCGGGCTGGTCCATGTGCCGGTCAACCAGAACCTCACCGGCGAGGACCTGGCGTACATCCTCCGTCAGTCCGGCAGCGCACTCGTCCTCACCGACCCCGGTCTCGCCCCGCGCGTCCCGGACGGCCACGACGTACTTCAGCTGCGCGACGCGCCGGGCTCACTCCTCGGTGAGCTGGACACCCCACGCCCCTTCACCCCGGTGCGCGAACCCGGCGCCGACGACCTGGTCCAGCTGCTCTACACCTCCGGCACGACGGCCCGCCCCAAGGGCGCGATGATGACGCACGGTGCGCTGGTCCACGAGTACGTCAGCGCCGTCACCGCGCTCGACCTGCGCGCCACCGACCGTCCGGTGCACTCGCTGCCCCTCTATCACTCCGCGCAGATGCACGTGTTCCTGCTGCCCTACCTCGCTGTGGGCGCCGAAAGCATCATCCTCGACGCCCCGGACGCCGGCCGGATCTTCGACCTGGTCGAGGAGGGGCAGGCGGACAGCCTCTTCGCGCCGCCGACCGTCTGGATCGGGCTCGCCAACCATCCGGAATTCGCCACCCGCGAGCTCGGGGCCCTGCGCAAGGCGTACTACGGTGCGTCGATCATGCCCGTGCCCGTCCTCGAACGTCTGCGTGAGCGCTTGCCGGAGCTGGCGTTCTACAACTGCTTCGGCCAGAGCGAGATCGGCCCCCTGGCCACCGTCCTCGGCCCGGACGAGCACGAAGGGCGGATGGAGTCCTGCGGGCGGCCCGTGCTCTTCGTCGAGGCGAAGGTGGTCGACGAGCACGGCAAGGAGGTGCCCGACGGCACGGCGGGCGAAGTGGTCTACCGCTCCCCTCAGCTGTGCCAGGGCTACTGGGACAAACCGGAGGAGAGCGAGGAGGCCTTCCGTGACGGCTGGTTCCACTCCGGTGATCTCGCCGTGCGCGACTCCGAGGGATACTTCACGGTCGTCGACCGGGTCAAGGACGTCATCAACTCGGGTGGCGTGCTCGTCGCCTCCCGGCAGGTCGAGGACGCGCTCTACACCCATCCCGCGGTGGCCGAGACAGCGGTGGTCGGGCTGCCCGACGAACGCTGGATCGAGGCCGTCACCGCGATCGTGGTGCTCCGCGGGGAGGCGACCGAAGCCGAGCTGATCGCGCACGTCCGAGAGGAACTGGCCCACTTCAAGGCGCCGAAGAGAGTCCTGTTCGTCGGCGAACTGCCACGCAACGCCAGCGGGAAGATCCTGAAGAGGGAGTTGAGGGACACGTACTCCTGACCACCGCGTCCCTCCCGGCCGGTGAGCGGCTTCTCAGTCGGCCTCCCGCAGGTCCACGATCCGCTTGATCTTGCCGACCGACCGTTCCAGCGTCTCCGGAGCGACGATCTCGACCCCGACGCCCACACCGATCCCGTCCTTCACGGCGGCCGCGATCGACAGCGCGGCCGCCTCGCGCTCCGCCGTCGTGGCGCCGGTCCTGGCCTCCGCCCGCACCGTCAGGGCGTCCAGCCGCCCCTGCCGGGTCAGCCGCAGCTGGAAGTGCGGGGCCACCCCGGGAGTCCGCAGCACGATCTCCTCGATCTGTGTGGGGAAGAGGTTCACCCCGCGCAGGATCACCATGTCGTCGCTGCGCCCGGTGACCTTCTCCATCCGGCGGAAGACGCGCGCCGTACCCGGCAGCAGCCGTGTCAGGTCCCGGGTCCGGTAACGGATCACCGGCATGGCCTCCTTGGTCAGCGAGGTGAAGACCAGTTCGCCCTTCTCCCCGTCCGGCAGGACCTCACCGGTGAGGGGGTCGACGACCTCCGGGTAGAAGTGGTCCTCCCAGACGTGCAGCCCGTCCTTCGTCTCGACGCACTCCTGCGCCACACCGGGGCCCATCACCTCCGACAGTCCGTATATGTCGACGGCGTCGATGGCGAAACGCTCCTCGATCTCGCCGCGCATCCGCTCGGTCCACGGCTCGGCGCCGAAGATGCCGACCTTCAGTGATGTCGAACGGGGATCGACCCCCTGGCGCTCGAATTCGTCCAGCAGCGTCAGCATGTACGAAGGCGTGATCATGATGATCTCGGGCCGGAAGTCCTGGATCAGCCGCACCTGACGTGCCGTCATGCCACCGGAGGCCGGAACGACGGTGCAGCCGAGGCGCTCCGCCCCGTAATGCGCTCCGAGTCCCCCGGTGAACAGGCCGTACCCGTAGGCCACATGTACCTTGTGGCCCGGGCGCCCGCCCGCCGCCCTGATCGACCGTGCCACCACGTCGGCCCAGGTGTCCAGGTCGCCCTCGGTGTACCCGACCACCGTCGGCTGCCCGGTCGTGCCGCTGGAGGCGTGGATCCGCCGCACCCGGTCCTCGGGAACGGCGAACATCCCGAACGGATAGTCGGCGCGCAGGTCGGACTTGGCGGTGAACGGGAAGCGGGAGAGATCGGCGAGCGTGCGGCAGTCCTCGGGACGCAACCCCGCCTCGTCGAAGGCCGCACGGTAGAACCCGACGTGCTCGTACGCGTGCCGCAGCGTGGCCCGGAGGCGCTCCAACTGCAGGGCCTCGAGCTCGTCGCGGCCGAGCCGCTCGCCGGCGTCCAGCAGCGCGGTCATACGGATCATCCCCTCGCCGACCGGCGACCGACCGTTCGGTCGCCTCCTGGGAGCAGTAATTCAGGAGGCGGGGGGTCATGGCAAGGCCGGGGTGCGGCCTGTGGACAACTCCTGGCCGGAAGCCCGGCTCGCACCGGGCCGCCGCACCCGTCATCCGACTCGCGGCGGGCGTACGCACCCCCATCGGACCGCGCGACCTGTTTGGATGACACCCATGCCGATCTTCAGCTCGTACGACGGAACGGAACTCGCCTACCACCTGGTGGGCGAAGGTGAACCGCTGATCTGCCTGCCCGGCGGCCCCATGCGGGCGGCCCGCTACTTCGGCGACCTCGGTGGTCTGTCCGGAGTGCGGCAGCTGGTGCTGCTCGACCTGCGGGGCACAGGGGACTCCGCCGTCCCGCAGGACCCGTCGACGTACCGCATCGACCGGCTCGTCGACGACGTCGAGGCGCTTCGCGCGCACCTCGGTCTCGAACGGGCCGATGTGCTGGGCCACTCGGCCTCCGGAGAACTCGCGGCCCTCTACGCGGCGAGGTATCCGAAGCGGCTGCGTTCCCTCACCCTCATCACCTCCGGTACGGGCACCCTGGGGCTGCCCGCCACCGACCAGGACCGGCGCGACGCCGCCGAGCTGCGCGCCCACGAACCCTGGTACGCGGCGGCCAGGGCCGCGTTGGAGGAGATCCAGGCCGGACGTGCCACGCCCGAGGCCTGGGCCGGAATCCGGCCGTTCATGTACGGGCGCTGGGACGAGGCGGCCCGCGCACACGCCGCCGCGTCCCCCGCGCAGCGGAACGCCGAGGCCGGTTCGCTCTACTACCCGGAGAGCGGCCTCGACACCGGAGCCACGGTCGCCGCACTGCGGTCACTGCCTGTCCCCGTGCTCGTCCTCGCGGGAGAGTACGACGGCGGGCCCAGCCCCGACCGCGCCGCGGAACTCGCCGCACTCTTCCCCCGGGCGGAGTTCGTCGTCCAGCGGGGCGCGGGCCACTTCCCGTGGATGGACGGTCCCGGCGACTTCGTCCGCACCGTCGCCGCCTTCCTCGCCCCCGACGTCAGCAGCGTTCAGGCGGACGGATCGTCCCCTCCGTCGACGCCCAGCTGAACGCCCCGGACCAGGCCGCCCGCGAGCGCCTGGGCGAGATCAGGTCGTTCGGCATCGGCTGACGGGCCGCCCGAGGAACCCGTCAGCCGTACCTGCCCCTCAGCCGCGGTGGAGCAGAGTCACCATGACCTCGTACAGGGTCGCCTCGGGGTCGGCGACCGCGCCCTCGGAACGCCAGGCCACGAATCCGTCGGGGCGCACGAGGACGGCGCCTTCGGGGGACGTGCCGTGCGAGGCGGCCCAGTCGGCCCCGTCTTCGGGCGCCAGGTCCGCACCCGGGGCGGAACCGATCCCGAGGGCGGCCAGGGGGACCGCCAGACGCTTCGCCACCTGCTCCGCAGCCGCGCGCCAGTCCGCATGCCGCGCATCGCTCAGCAGCACGAACGACTTCTCGTAGAGGTCCAGGGTCGACACGCGCCCGCCGTCACGGCGGAGCCACATGTGCGGTGCCCGGGTGCCGGGTTCACCCGTCAGGCCCATGCCCTCCGGTACCACCGGAAGGCCCGGGTCGACGCCCAGGACGGCGCCCCGCACATAGCGGTATCCGAGCGCGACCGTGAGCATGCCACCCTTGCGGCCGTCACCGCCCGGGCCCGGGGAGCCGGCGTAGCCCGGGTGGCTGTGCTCTCCCGAACGGGCCGACGCACGCGCACTCGTCGCCTTCGCCACCGGCAGCCGCTCCTCCTCGTACGTCCGGAGCAGCCCCGGCCCCGCCGCCTCGCCGATCACGGCAGCCAGCTTCCAGGCGAGGTTGTGCGCGTCCTGAATACCGGTGTTGGAGCCGAAGGCCCCGGTGGGGGACATCTCGTGCGCCGAGTCACCGGCGAGAAAGACCCGGCCGGAACCGTACCGTTCGGCGACCCGCTCGGCCGCGTGCCACGGGGCCTTGCCGGTGATCTCGATGTCCAGGTCCGGCGCTCCGACCGCCCTGCGGATGTGCTCCGCGCACCGCTCGTCGGTGAAGTCCTCCAACGTCTCGCCCCGGTCGGGCCGCCACGGCGCGTGGAACACCCACCGCTCCTCGTTGTCCACCGGCAGCAACGCCCCGTCCGCCTCCGGATCGGTCAGGTAGCAGACGATGAAGCGCCGGTCGCCCACCACGGAGGCGAGCCGTCGGGAGCGGAACGTGATGCTCACGTTGTGGAAGAGGTCCCCAGGACCCGTACAGCCGATGCCCAGCTGCTCCCGGACCGGGCTGCGGGGTCCGTCGGCCGCGACGAGGTAGTCGGCGCGCACCGTGGTGTGCTCCCCGCTCCCGCGGTCCTTCACCACGGCGGTGACTCCGTCCGTGTCCTGCTCGAAGGTGAGCAGCTCGGTGGAGAACCGCAGGTCGCTGCCCTGCGCCCGGGCGTGCGCGACCAGCACGGGCTCCAGGTCGTTCTGGCTGCACAGGCACCAGCCGCTCGGGCTGAACCGCGCGAGTCCGCCGCCCGGGTCGATCTCCTTGAACAGCCACTCCTGGTCGTCCCCGGTGAGCGACCCGGCCTGCAGGATGCCGTGATTGTCCGCCAGCACGGATGCCGCGTCCCGGATCAGCCGCTCCGCGCCCGCGGTCCGGAACAGCTCCATCGTGCGGACGTTGTTCCCGCGCCCCCGCGGGTGCGTCGAGGTGCTGCCGTGTTTCTCCACCAGCAGGTGACGGACGCCGAGCCGGCTCAGGAAGAGGGAGGCGGACAGGCCCACCAGGGAGCCGCCCACGATGAGGACCGGTACGCGGAGGTCGACGTTCTCGTTCATCAGTAGCTCCAGCTCGGACGCGTGACGGATGCAGTGTCCATGCCCTCGCAGGAGGACTTCGGCCGGGCCACGGGTGCCTCCTCACCTGAACGGTTCATAAATCTCGCGCCACCCGTAGAGCCGTTCCACGATCAGTCGCGGGAGCGATGCCCGCGAAGCGGGGCGGACGTCACACGCCGGCGAGCAGGGACCTGCGCCGCTTCCACCGAAACCGACGGATGACGAGGGGCCACGTGACGTGGCCGCCGCACCGTCTCGAAGGAGAGCGAAAGATGACAACCCTCTCGGAACGGATATCTCAGTCCGCCTTCGACGGTTCGAGGCTCCGGGTCATACTGCTGCTGGACCTGCACGACGGCGCCCAGAACCAGTTCCTCGAGGCGTACGAGCACATGCGCAACCAGGTGGCCTCGATCCCCGGACACATCAGCGACCAGCTGTGCCAGTCCATCGAGAACCCCTCGCAATGGCTGATCACCAGCGAGTGGGAGAGCGCGCCGCCCTTCCTCGCCTGGGTGAACAGCGAGGAGCACGTGGCGACGGTACAGCCGCTGCACAGCTGTGTACGCGACACTCGATCCCTCCGCTTCAGCGTTCTGCGGGAGACCGGGGCCGCGTTCGAGAACAAGCCCGAGCCTCTCAAGGGCCGCCTCCAGTCCGCCCCGCGGCTGGGCGACGGCGTCGTGCGCCACGCGCTCACCTTCACTGTGAAGCCCGGCACGGAGGAGATGGTCGCGAAGATCCTCGCCGACTACGACTCCCCGCAGGCGCGCGTCGACGAGAACACCCGGCTGCGCCGCACCTCGCTCTTCATGCACGGGAACCGGGTCGTGCGCGCGGTCGAGGTCGAGGGCGACCTCATGGCCGCCCTGCGCCACGTCTCCCGCCAGCCCGAGGTCAGGGCCGTCGAGGAGGCCATCAACCCGTATCTGGAACAGGACCGCGACCTCAGCGACCCCGACTCCGCCCGGATGTTCTTCACCCGGGCCGCGCTCCCGACCGTCCACCACGTGACGGCCGGCCGTCACGCCCCCGAGGACGTCCAGCGGCACTCGCTGTTCTACCAGGCAAAGGAAGGCTGCGGCATGGCACTGGCCCGGCTGCTCGCAGGCCAGGACGAGGAAGCGGCGGACGACGTGGCCAGCCCCATCGAGAGCAGCACCATCTTCCAGCGCGACGACATCGTGGTGCGGCTCCTCGAAGTGAGCGGCCCACTCGACGCACAGCCCGCACAGGCACTCGGCATCGGCGGTGACCGCAAGGCGGCCACGCTCGGCCGGCTGCTCGACGGTGGTGCGAACGGCATGCCGACGACCGACCAGGAGGCCGCGCGCTTCCTCGCGCAGGCCGAGATGAACCTGATCACCGACCGCCGGGCCACCGAGTCCTGAAGCCCACCGGCAGTGGGGCCACCCCGTGCTGCCGCCACACCGCACAACGTGCATGGAGGAGAACAGCCATGACCACCCACCGGCCTCGCATCGTGGACCTCAGCGAGACTCAGCACAACCGCAGGCGCGGCGGCGACCTGCGCGCCATGCTCACCCCCACGGCGGTGGGCGCCACCAGCGGCTTCATGGGACTGGCCACCGTCGCACCCGGTGACCGCATCGGCGAGCACTACCACCCGTACTC
Source organism: Streptomyces sp. NPDC002793 (assembly GCF_040295485.1). NCBI lineage: Bacteria > Bacillati > Actinomycetota > Actinomycetes > Kitasatosporales > Streptomycetaceae > Streptomyces > Streptomyces sp. NPDC002793. The sequence continues at coordinate 185,850 of NZ_JBEOVL010000007.1, forward strand.
CGAGGAGTTCGTGTACGTCGTGGACGGACTCCTCGAAGTGGACCTGGACGGCGAAGCGCATGCGATGCGGCCCGACCAGGGCCTGCTGATCCCGCCGCACGTCCGTCACCGCTTCCGCAACGTGGGTGACGTGGAAGCGCGCATGGTCTTCCACCTCGGCCCGCTCGCCCCGCGCCCCGAGCTCGGCCACGTGGACACCGAGGTCACGGAGACCGCGGACACCGGCGACGGCTACGCGCCGCCAGAACGAACGGGAGCGGCGTCATGACCCGGCGGCGCGTGGCAGTCACCGGGGTCGGCGTCGTCGCGCCCGGTGGAATAGGTGCCCCGGCGTTCTGGGATCTGCTCGCCGACGGCCGTACGGCGACACGCGGCATCACGCTGTTCGACCCGGCACAGTTCCGTTCGCGTATCGCCGCCGAGTGCGACTTCGATCCAGTCGCCCACGGCCTGGACGCGGACCTGATCGCCCGCTCGGACCGGTACATCCAGTTCGCCCTGGTGGCGGCACGCGAGGCCCTGGGCGATGCCGGACTCGACCTCGAGAAGGAGGACCCCTGGCGCATGGGGGTGTCCCTCGGGACTGCGGTCGGCGGCACCACCCGCCTGGAGCACGACTACGTCGCCGTCAGCGGCAGCGGCGCGCGCTGGGACGTCGACCACCGGCCGGCGGGCGCCCACCTGGAGCGGGCGTTCGCGCCCAGCACCCTCGCGTCCGCGGTCGCGGAGGAGGTCGGCGCGCACGGGCCGGTGCAGACGGTCTCGACCGGCTGCACCTCAGGCCTCGACGCGATCGGGTACGCATTCCACTCCGTCGAGGAGGGCCGGGTCGACATCTGTGTCGCCGGGGCGTCCGACACACCGATCACCCCCATCACGGTGGCCTGTTTCGACGCGATCAAGGCGACCTCGGCGAACAACGACGACCCGGAGCACGCCTCCCGGCCGTTCGACGCCCGCCGCGACGGCTTCGTCATGGGTGAGGGCGGCGCCGTCCTCGTACTCGAGGAGCTGGAACACGCGCGGGCCCGCGGCGCCACCGTCTACTGCGAGATATCCGGCTACGCCACCTTCGGCAACGCCTACCACATGACCGGGCTGACCACGGAAGGGCTGGAGATGGCCGAGGCCATCAACACCGCTCTCGCGCACGCCCGTCTGGACAAGACGCAGGTCGACTACGTCAACGCGCACGGCTCTGGAACCAAGCAGAACGACCGGCACGAGACGGCAGCGGTGAAACGGGCCCTGGGCGCGCACGCGTACAAGGTGCCGATGAGTTCGATCAAATCGATGGTCGGCCACTCCCTCGGCGCCATCGGCGCGATCGAGATCGCCGCCTGCGTCCTGGCGCTCAAGCACCAGACGGTGCCGCCGACCGCCAACTACGAGACCGCGGACCCCGAGTGCGATCTCGACTACGTACCCCGCACCGCACGGCCCCTCAAGCTGCGCAGCGTGCTCTCGGTCGGCAGCGGCTTCGGCGGGTTCCAGTCCGCCGTCGCGATGACCCGATCAGGCGGGAGGACCCCATGAACACCCCGGCAAACCGGAACTCCGTCATCACGGGAATCGGTGTCGTCGCCCCCAACGGGATCGGCGCCGGTGCTTTCTGGAAGCAGACCCAGGACGGTGTCGGCGTCCTCGACCTCATCTCCCGTGAGGGCTGCGAGAATCTCCCGCTGCGGGTCGCGGGCGAGGTCAGGGACTTCGACCCGGTCGCGTACATCGAGGAGCGCTTCCTCGTCCAGACCGACCGGTACACGCACTACGCGATGGCCGCCGCCGACCTCGCCCTGGACGACGCCCGGCTCGGACGCGCGGACTACGAAGGCGCGCCGTTCAAAGTGGGCGTGGTCACCGCCGCCGGCTCCGGAGGCGGTGAGTTCGGCCAGCGCGAGCTGCAGCGGCTGTGGGGTGACGGCTCCCGCTTCGTCGGCCCCTACCAGTCCATCGCCTGGTTCTACGCTGCCAGCACCGGTCAGATCTCGATCAGGGGCGGTTTCAAGGGGCCGTGCGCGGTCGTGGCCAGCGACGAGGCCGGCGGACTGGACGCGCTCATGCACGCCGGACGTTCCATCCGGCGGGGCACGGACGCCGTCGTCGTCGGCGCGGCCGAGGCCCCGCTCGCCCCGTACTCGATCGTGTGCCAGCTCGGTTACGACGGCCTCAGCCTCTGCGACGAACCCACCCGTGCCTACCGGCCGTTCACCGCGGACGCCTGCGGATTCGTACCGGCGGAGGGCGGCGCCATGCTGGTGGTCGAGGAGGAGGCGGCGGCCCGCGACCGAGGCGCACGCGTCCGTGCCGAACTCGCCGGCCACGCCGCCACCTTCACCGGCGCGGCCCGGTGGGACGATTCCCGCGCAGGGCTGGCCCGGGCGATCGAAGGGGCGCTCCGAGAGGCGGACTGCGCTCCCGAGGAGATCGACGTCGTCTTCGCGGACGCGCTGGGTGTGCCCTCCGCCGACCGGGCCGAAGCCCTCGCGATCGCCGATGCCCTGGGCCCGCACGGACGGCGCGTCCCGGTGACCGCACCCAAGACCGGTACGGGCCGCGCCTACTGCGGCGCACCCGTACTCGACACCGCTGCCGCCGTGCTGGCCATGGAACACGGCCTGATCCCGCCGACGCCCAACGTCTTCGAGGTGTGCCACGACCTGGACGTGGTCACAGGGCGTGCGCGCCCGGCCGAACTGCGTACGGCGCTCGTGCTGAGCCGCGGGCTGATGGGTTCGAACTCGGCCCTGATCCTGCGCCACCCCACCGACACCCCGCTCTGAGAAGGAGTAGCCCCTCATGACCGCTCGACTGACGTACGAAGAACTGGCCACGCTGATGAAGAACGGTGCCGGCCTCACGGTCGACCCGTCCCAGATGGCGAGCCGCCCCGAGTCGGCCTTCGACGAGTACGGCCTGGACTCGCTCGGCCTGCTCGGCATCGTGGCCGCGCTCGAGAACCGGTACGGCCACCCGCTGCCGGTCGACGCCGACCGGTGCAAGACGCCCGGCGAGTTCCTCGACCTGGTGAACAACACCCTCGTGACAGGAGCCTGACGTGTCCGGACACACCGAGAACGAGATCACCATCGCTGCTCCCCTGGACCTCGTCTGGGACATGACGAACGACCTCGAGAACTGGCCGCAGCTGTTCAGCGAGTACGCGGCCGTCGAGGTGATCAAGCGTGAGGGCCAGAAGACCACCTTCCGGCTCACCATGAAGCCCGACGACAACGGCAAGGTCTGGAGCTGGGTCTCGGAGCGCACCACGGACCGCCAGGGACGCAACGTACGCGCCCGGAGGGTCGAGCCCGGTCCGTTCCAGCACATGGACATCCGGTGGGAGTACTCCGAGGTTCCGGGCGGCACACGGATGCACTGGCGCCAGGACTTCGCGATGCGTCCCGACGCACCGGTGGACGACGCCTGGATGACCGACAACATCAACCGCAACTCGCGCGTCCAGCTGGAGCTCATCCGCGACAAGATCGAGCAGCGCGACCGGGAACGCCGTGCAGCCTCGGTCCCCGCCAACTGATGCCCGGAAAGGCAGCCGGATGCACCACGCACTGATCGTCGCCCGGATGGCGCCCGAATCCGCACCGGACATCGCGAGGCTCTTCGAGGCTTCGGACAACACCGAACTGCCTCATCTCGTAGGCGTCAACAGACGAACTCTGTTTCAGTTCGGCGATGTGTACCTGCACCTGATCGAAAGCGACCGGCCCCCGGGCCCGGAGATCGCCAAGGTGACGGAACATCCGGAGTTCAAGGCCGTCAGTGAGCAGCTGACCGCGTTCGTGAGCCCTTACGACCCGCAGACCTGGCGGGGCCCGAAGGACGCGATGGCGCAGCAGTTCTACCGCTGGCAGCGCGACGGCTCCGCCTGACACACGAGATCGCCCCGGGTCCGGCACCTCTGTGCCGGACCCGGGGCGATCAGCGCGCGCCGGGGTCCGTGCTACGGCACGACGCACTCGAACGCGTGCAGGTACGCGTTGACGGGATGGACCTCGCCGACCCGCAGGCCCGCATCCGTCATCCGCCCGACCAGGCTCTCCCTGGTGTGCTTGGCGCCACCGACGTTCAGCAGGAGCAGCAGGTCCATGGCGGTGGTGAACCGCATCGACGGGGTGTCGTCGACGAGGTTCTCGATGATCACCACACGGGCGCCCGGACGAGCCGCGGCGACCACGTTGGCCAGGGTCCTGGCGGTGCTCTCGTCGTCCCATTCGAGGATGTTCTTGATGATGTACAGATCCACCTCGAACGGGATGTCCTCACGGCAGTCCCCGGCAACGATCCGCACCCGGTCCGCGAGCCCGCCGCCGTCCCGCAGCCGCGCGTCCGCGCGCGCCACGACTCCCGGCAGGTCCAGGAGGGTCCCGTGGACCGAGGGGTGCTTCTCCAGCAGGCTGGCGAGTACGTGCCCCTGACCGCCGCCGATATCGGCGACCGAGGACACCCCGGTGAGGTCCAGGAGGCCGGCGACGTCCTGCGCGGACTGGACGCTGGACGTGGTCATGGCGCGGTTGAACACCTGGGCCGACTCGCCCGCGTCCTGGTGGAGATAGTCGAAGAAGCCCTTGCCGAACGTCTCCGGGAAGACGCTCGTGCCGGAGCGCACCGCGTCGTCCAGCCGCGGCCAGACCTCCCAGGTCCACGGCTCCGTGCACCACAGGGCGATGTACCGCAGGCTGTTCGGGTCGTCCTCACGCAGCAGCCGGGACATCTCCGTGTGGACGAACTTCCCGTCCGCAGTCTCACCGAAGATCCCGTAGCAGCACAGGGCGCGCAGCAGCCGTCGCAGAGGCGCGGGCTCGGCGTCCACGATCAGGGCGAGCTCAGGGGCGGATGCCGGCTTCTCACCGAGCGCGTCGGCGATGCCCAGCCGGGCCGCCGCACGAACGGCGGCCGCGCAGGCCGCTCCGAACGCGAGCTCCCGCAGTCGCATGGCCGGCGGCGGGGTGTGGGCGGCGTCAACCTGCGGCGCCGGGGGAGGAGTGACGACGGGGGTGGTGTCGGGGGTGGGGCTCACTGTTGTCATACCGTCTCCTTTCTCCTGGTGCGGTGCCGCGCCGTCATCCGGCGCACATGCCGGCCGGGACGGACGTCCCGCACGTGTTGCGGACGAAGCTGTTGCCGGTGCCCGCGGTGTCGCGGTCGGCGAGGTCGGCCGGCTTGTTGCCGCGTACGCGGTTCTCGCTGATGGTGTTGTCGGTGTTCAGCGCGCCGACGAAGCTCTTGAACAGCAGGATGCCGCCGGAGAGCGGGGTCGAGCCGACGTTGCCCCTGATGTCGTTGGAACGTACGGTCGTGGCCTCGCTGCCGGTGAGGACGATGCCGGACCCCTGGATGGCGGACAGACGGGGGGTCGCCGGACAGAACTTGTTGTTCTCGAGGATCCGGTTGCCGCTGATCGTCATCGCCCCGGCCGCAGGCTTGGACTCGTCGCCCACGACGAACACACCGCTGCAGTTGCCGGTCATGGTGTTGCCGTCGATCACGAGGTTCCGGACCCGGCGGGCGGTGACACCGATGCGGTTCCCGCTCACGGAGTTCTCCACGATCCGGGTCCCGCCGGTGTCGGTCGCTCCGCCCTCCTCGGTGACCGAGTTGGCGACGAAGACGCCCGCGTCGCCGTTGCCGGTGGCGATGTTGTTCCGGAAGTAGCCGCGGGTGGACCGCTCCTGTGCGATACCCCAGGTTCCGTTCTCGCGGGCGGCCACCCCGTGGACGGAGAGCCGGTCCGTCCAGGACGCCCAGACCCCGCTCTTGTCGAAGCCGGACACGGTCAGCGAACGGATACGGACGTCGTCGACCGTGTGCCCCTTCGTCCCGATGACGCAGATGCCGTTCCCACCCGCGGCACAGGCGTGTGCGGCCTTGGTGCCCTTCGCGGCTGCCGGCACGATCACCGTCCGCTCACCGGTGCCGCGCAGGGTCAGGCCGGGAGTGGTGATCAGGACGCTCTCGCGGTACGTGCCCGGCAGGACGACGACGGTGTCCCCGGGCCTCGCGGCGTCCACCGCCGTCTGGATCGATTCGCCCGGACGCACCACACGGTCACTGTCACCGGACGCGACGGAAGGGACAGCCGCGAGGCCCAGGGCCGTGGCCGTGGCGACGCTGATGCCCGCCAGGCATTTCATGTGTCTTTTACTCATGAGCCGAAGTTATGGGCGATCAACCCCAGGTGCCACGCAAGGTGAGCGTATGGACACATGGCGTGCCTGAATGGCTTACGCCCCCGGCGCCCACACCTTCCGCACCGCCGTAGCGTGGCCTCATGACCGGCGAACGCGATCTTCGAAAACTGCTGCACGGCATGCGACCGGAGCTGAGACCCGGCCGCTTCGTCTATACGACCGTGCCCGACGGCAGGGTGCCCGTCGGCGTCGCTCCGGTGGTCACCGTCGCCGAGCAGGAAGGGCTGACCCTCGTCGTCCCCGAGGCGCAGGCCGTGGCATCGGGACTGGCGTGGCACTTCGAAGCCGGCTGGATCACGCTCCGTGTGCATTCCGCGCTGGACGCCGTCGGACTGACCGCAGCGGTTTCCCTGGCCCTCACGGACGCCGGGATCAGCTGCAACGTGGTCGCCGGATTCCATCACGACCATCTGTTCGTGCCGTACGCACGTGCGATCGAAGCGGTTCAGGTGCTCGAAGCGCTGGCCGTGGAGTCCGCGTAGGAGTGCCCGGCTCCGCAACGTGAGCCGGGACACGTAACATGGCCCCATGTCCTTCCTCCGCCGCCGTAGCGCCGCCACACCCGCGGGCCCGGACTTCGACGTCCTGGCCATGGATCCGGGGGACTGGCCCGGCAATCTCGGCGCCGGTCTGCTGCCCGCTCCTGACGGGAGCTGCCAGGGTGTGTTCCTGCGCTACGACCTGTTCGGCGGCCGCGGCCCCGCGATGATCATCGGGAATCTCCCGGAGGGCTCACCGGCCCGCGAGACCGAGGAGGGCCAGGTCCCCTTCGAGGTGGCCCAACTGCTCCTCGCCCTGGAGAACGACGAGCCGGTCGAAGTGACCGGCACCGAGGACATGCCCGTCATGCAGGGAGACAGCCTGCTGATCGTGCGCCGGATCAAGCTCTCCGAGAGCCGGATCTCCTGCGTCCAGTTCGACCGGAGCGACGGCGTGCTCGTCACCATCGCCAGCTGGGACCGGCCGATCACCGACGATCTGTACGCCTTGCTGAAGCCACTTCCCGCGGAGCTGTTCCAACAGGGCTGAAGTGTCCCCGCGGCGTCAGCAGCCGTGTCACCCGCGCTGCTGACGTCCCCAACCCCGTGGGCCCGCTGAGGTGCCACGGGGTTCCGGTGCCCCGGCGAAGATCCTCCTCGCGGTAGCGCCGGCAGTCCCGGTGCCAGATCAGGATCCCCGCCAGCCAGTGTTGGAGCTCCACCACATAGCCGGCCAGGACCTCCCGGGCCTCCGCGCCCAGGCCGAAGTCGTCGTACAGGACCGGTAGTTCCTGCTCGGCCACGTGCTGGAACTGGCGCATCCGTGAATTCATCAGATCGTGCACGATCGCGACACCCGTCGGATAGTCCACCCCGAAGAAGTTCTGCACGACCAGAACGCCGTTGTGCACCTCACCCTCGTACTCGATCTCCTTCTGGTACGAGAACAGGTCGTTGAGCAGACATGCGTAATCCGCTGCCGCGTTCTCCAGGGACCGCATCGGTCCGCTGCGGTAGACAGCGTCCGGCACTTTCCTGCCGTGTCCCAGCCGGCACAGGCTCATCGTCAGGTCCGAACCGAACGTGGCCCGGCGCATCTCCATGTAGTCGACCGGATCGGGAATCCGGTTCTGTGCCTGGTTCGCCAGCTCCCAGAGCCAGCTCGCCGTCATCGACTCCACCGCCTCGCGGAAGGCCCGGCGCCCGCTCCCGTCCATCGGGCCCGCGGTCCGCTCCCAGAGATCGGCAAGGCCCCGCTCCAGCGCGTTGACAGGCTCCGGCACGGACGCCCCGTCCAGTGGCATGAAGAGCGACAGCCGCTCGTTGGCCAGTCGTGCCCCGGCCAGATCACGGGTCCGGCCGTGCACCACCGGGAACCAGTCGTCGCCGTACGTCCCCCAGGTCAGCCACCCCGAGGACAGATCGAGCTCGTCCGGAGTCGCATCAGGCTGCAGCCCCGCCGCGCAGAGCGGCAGATCCGTCGCGACGAGCCGCTCCTCGTCCCAGATGTGTGAACCCGGCACACCCGGCTGCGCCTCCAGCAGTCCCATCCGGCGCGACCACTCCACGATCCGCACCCGTGCCCCGTCCAGATGCGGGCTCAGCGTCGTGCTGAACGGCAGGTCGAAGTCGGGCAGCAGGGACGGGCCGACGTGCTGGTACGGCGCATGGGAGTGGCTGCGCCTGCGGAACGTCTCCGAGCGTGGGGTGAAGCGGAGCGAAGCGGCGGCCATGCCGAAACCGGGCACGCTCTGCCCCCCGCCGCCACCGTTCATGTAGCGGCTGGAGCGCATGTGCCACTCATGACCGCCGGACTGCCAGTCCTGGAGCCCTTTCACATACGCCAGGACAGCGACGGTCTCGTCGGCGGTCAGGCCCTTCTCCGCGCACAGCGGACCGAGTTCGGTGAGGGCGGTGTTCTCGAACTGCTGGAGGCGGGACGTCAACAGATCGTTGACCGCTTCCGCCGCCTCCTGGGTCGAGCAGCTCAGGAACCTCTCCAGGACCAGTACGCCGTTGCTGTTCTCGCCCTCGTCCTCGACCTCACGCTGGTACGAGAACAGATCGTTGCGCAGATGCACGCCGTCGGAGAACGCGTCCCTCAGCACCCGCAACGGGCGCGACGCCGCCACCGATTCGGGCACCTCCGCGTTCGCCGCGTACTCGACCAGCCCCGCCGACCAGGGCGCTCCGCCCACCTTGCGGCGCATCTCGATGTACTCGACAGGGTTGGCGATCCGTCCCTCGTTGATGTTCGAGAGCTCCCACAGGGATTCGTTGAGCAGATTCTCCGTCGCCTCGGCGAACCGGGCCCGCCAGGCATCGGACATGCCCGGCACGGTCCTGGCCCAGAGATCGGCCAGCCCCGCTTCCACCGGATTGGTCGGCTCCGGCGTCGCCGCACCCCGCTCCATGGGCATGAAGGCGGGCAGCCTGTCCAGATACCGCTTCCCGCCCTCACGGTCAGGGGTGCGTTTGAACAGTTCGAGGAAGTGGTCGTCGAAGAAGAAGACCCACACGTACCAGTCGGTGACCAAGGACAAGGCCTCTGCCGAGCAGTCGGGATGGGTGTAGGAGCAGAGCAGCGCGTAGTCGTGGGATTCGAGGTCCGTCTCTTCCCAGATACCGGAGCCCTCCAGCATCCCCATTCCACGCGCCCACGTACGGGTGTGGCTCCGGGCCGACTCCAGATGAGGATTGAGACGTGCCGGGTACGGCACGTAGAAGTCCGGCAGTGAGAAGGGCTGTGCCATGTGTGTCCGGCCTTTCGAGAAATAAGCGTGGCCCACGTGGGCCGGTTCTGTCGGCGCCAGAGCTACCCTTCGGCCATCCGGGGCACGCACAGCGCGGAATAGTCACACGAATTCGGGTCCGGCGGCACACTGCACCCCGGACGGCCGGGGCGAGCACGTGCGACCGGAACGTTCACGGTCTGGATCAAGAGCGTCGATCTGCCCGGCAGGGAAGTAACGCGGTTCCGTACAACAAGGCGGACACCGGAACGGCGCACTGCGGGACCCGTGTGTCGGCACCGGTCCCGCAGCGCGCTTCCCCCCGTCCGTCAGGCCGGTCGAACCGGCGTGGTCAGCGTGTGCCCACTGCTGCGCGCACGGCCCGTCGGGCCATCGCGCAGTCGTCGTGCAGCCTGCGCAGCAGCAGCCGTTGCTCCTCGCCGGAGGACAGCACACCGTGCCGTGACTGCCCGCTCCCTGCCGGAGCGCCCTCACGCATGGCACGCTGGACAGCCGTTTCGTATGTACGGATCTCCCGGGTCAGTACGATCATGAGGTTGACCAGGAACGCGTCACGGGCGGCGGATCCTGCCGCCTGCGCCAGCTGACTGATCTGGCGCCGTGACGCCGGTGCGTCACCCAGTACGGCCCAGAGCGTCGCGAGGTCGTATCCCGGCAGGTACCAGCCGGCGTGCTCCCAGTCGACCAGGACGGGCCCGGTGGGTGGCAGCAGGATGTTCGAGAGCAGCGCGTCGCCGTGACAGAACTGGCCCATGCCCTGCCGCCCGCCCGCATGGGCCAGACCGTGCAGCAGCTTCTGCAGGTCACCCAGATCGCGATCGGTGAACAGTCCCAATTCGTGGTAACGGGCGATGCGTGAGGCGTAGTCCAGGGGCGCCTCGAACAGACCGGCCGGTGGCCTCCAGGCGTTGACCTGGCTGACCGCTCCGAGGACGGCCCGCAGGTCCGCACGGGGCGGCGCCTCGGCGGGATGCCTCGTCAGCGCCGCGACGCGGCCGGGCATCCGCTCGATCACCAGGGTGCAGTTCTCCGGGTCGGCGGCGATGAGCCGAGGGACCCGGACCGGCGGGCGGTGCCTGACGAACGCGCGGTATGCCGCTATTTCGTGCCGGAACCGCTCCGTCCACGCGGGGGAGTGATCGAGTAAACACTTGGCCACCGCGGTCGCCCGGCCCGTCGTGCCCACGATGAGCACCGAGCGCCCACTGCGTCGCAGCACCTGCACCGGATTGAACTCCGGGCAGATGCGGTGCACCGAGGCGATGGCCATCCGAAGCTGCGCACCCTGAGGGCCCGACAAGTCCAGTCTGCCGCTCAGCGGCTGGGAGCCCGGCCCCGCCGCCCGCCGGGTCCTACCCGCGCCGGACGCCGGTGACGCGGCGCGGGGGTCGAGATAGGGCCCGCCACCCGCCCCCAGGGGACGAAGTGGCCGGGGCGGGGCGGACACGGAGGACGATGCTGTGTACATGGGCGAGACAGATCCCTTCGTGCGCCGACAAGTTGCGTGCGCCGCCCCGGCCGGCGGCCGTTCGGCACCCTGGGGAGTACCTAGGGCTGCCGGGCGGGGTGGCGCTTTCCTACCTGACACCGGACGGTGGGTGGCACAACATCTAGCGACCCCTGGCGAACCCTGGCGAATATTCGCCGGGCATCCGCCAGGGAGCTAGGGTCAAGTCAGCCGAGAACCTGGGGGCTTGACGTGACCGGAGAACCCAACACCCGTCTGTCCGACCTGTTCGGCCTGGCCGGCTGGTCCAAGGGCGAACTCGCGAGAATGGTGAACAGGCAGGCGGCGGCCATGGGCCACCTCCAACTGGCCACCGACACCTCGCGGGTGCGGCGATGGATCGACATGGGGGAGTGCCCCCGAGATCCCGTGCCGGACGTGCTGGCGGCTCTGTTCACCGAGCGGCTCGGCCGTGTCGTGACCATCGAGGACCTAGGGTTCGGCCGGCGCGGGCGTGTGGGGAAGCGGCGAAAAGCCGGGACGGAAGACAATCCCGACGGTTTGCCGTGGGCGCCCGAACGGACGGCAGCGGTCCTCACCGAATTCACGGGAATGGACCTCATGCTCAACCGACGCGGCTTGGTGGGCGCGGGCGCCGCGCTCACCGCTGGCTCAGCCATCACCGGCGCCATGCACGACTGGCTCCACTCCGATCCGGCTCCGGCGGCCCGGGGCTCCCGACTCAACGACCCCCTGTACGCCGACAACGCCGGCTTCGACCTCTACGAGGCGGCGCCCATCGGTTCCGAGGAGATCGAGGCCCTCGAGCGCTCGGTCGAGGTGTTCCGGGCCTGGGACGCCTCCAGAGGAGGTGGGCTCCAGCGCAAGGCGGTGGTGGGCCAGCTCAACGAAGTGGGCGGCATGCTCGCCTACCACCACCCCGAGCATCTGCAGCGCCGTCTCTGGGGCGTCGCCGCCAACCTCGCGGTTCTCGCCGGCTGGATGTCTCACGACGTCGGCCTCGAGCCCACCGCCCAGAAGTACTTCGTGATCGCAGCCCACGCGGCGCGTGAGGGCGGCGACCGTCCCCGGGCGGGCGAGGCGCTCTCCCGCGCCGCTCGTCAGATGGTCCATCTGGGTCGCCCGGATGAGGCACTGGACCTGATGAAGCTCGCCAAGTCCGGTTCCGGGGAGGAGACCCTCCCGCGCACCCGCGCGATGCTGCACACCATCGAGGCCTGGGCTCAGGCCGCGATGGGACGAGGGCAGGCCATGCGCCGTACCCTCGGCGAGGCCGAGGAACTCTTCGTCTCGGACAAGGGCGATGTACCGCCCCCGAGCTGGATGCAGATGTTCGACGAGGCGGACATGCACGGGATGCAGGCCCTGGCCTTCCGTACGCTGGCCGAGCACGACCCAGGGGTGGCCTCCACCGCCCAGCGCCACGCCAAGCAGGCACTCGACCTGCGGATAAACGGCCGCCAACGATCCAAGATCTTCGACTACATCTCGCTCGCCTCGGCATGCTTCATCGCCGACGACCCCGAACAGGCCGACCGGTACGCACGGCTCGCTCTGGTGTCGATGGGGGAGACCTCCTCACTCCGGACCTGGGACCGGCTGCGGGAGATGTACCGGCTCACCGGCCAGTTCGCGGGATATGCCAAGATCGAAGACCTGCGCGAGGAGATCGAACTCGTACTGCCCCGCCAGGCGTCCGGCAAGAAGACCAAAGGCTCCCAGATCTGACCCGGCGGGCACGGGGTGATCCAGAGGTTCTTCACGCGTCGACGCGCGCCACCAACACGCAGGCGTCGTGCAGCCGTTCGGCCGATCCGAGCGCCTCGATCAGGACCTGTAAGCAGTCCTGTGCTGTGCTGGCCCGCGCGAACCGAGGCGCCAGTCCCAGAAGCATGTCCGGGTCGGTGCTCCGGTCGCCCCGCCGTGTCAGTCCATCGGTGTGCAGTAGGAGCACATCGCCGGGAAGCAGGTCTACCTGGTCCTGCTCATAGGTGACTCCGGATGCGGCCCCGAGAAGCACTCCGTCAGGTGCTGGCAGAGGACGCCCCACTCCGTTGCGGAACAGCAGCGGTGCGGGGTGCCCTGCCTGTGCCCAGACGAGCGTGCCGCTCGCGGAGTCGAAGCGACAGCACACGGCGCTCCCCAGGGCAGGCTGTGCCGAGCATTCGATCAGTTCGTTCAGATGGCCCATGGCCGTGCCCGGGTCGACGCCCGCGACGGCCATGCCTCGAAGCGCGCCCAGCAGCATCGCCATGGCCGATGTGGCCGGGATCCCATGGCCGGTGAGGTCACCGACGGTGAGCAGAGTCCTGCCGTCCGGGAGCGGCACAGCGTCGTACCAGTCGCCGCCGATCAGGTCGCTCGAACCCGACGGCAGGTAGTGGGCGGCGAGGTCCAGGCCGCTTGCGCCAGGGCCGGAATCCGGCAGTGAACCGTGCCATGACGGAAGGACGGTCTTCTGGAGTTCGACTGCCACCCGGTGTTCGGTCCTGGCCATCTCCTGCCGGCGTCGCACCGTGTCCCGAGTCCTGCTCACGATGTGCTGGCTGCGCCGTAGCCTGCTGACATCGCGCAGGACCGCCCACATGGAAGCGGTGCAGCCGTCCCCGTCGAGGACGGGTTCGCCCATCATGTGCAGGGTGCGCAGACCGCCGTCGGGCAGCAGGATGCGGAACTCCCCGTCTATCGGCCTGCCGTCCACCAGACACTCGGTCACCATCGAGGTCAGGAGGGGCTGGTCCTCCGCGAGCAGCAGGGAGGGCAGCTCGTCCAGAGAGAGGGCACCTGCCTCCGGAGCCCTGTCGAAGATCTGATACAGCTCGTCGGACCAACTGACCTCGTCGGTGAGAAGGTTCCAGTCGGCACTGCCGACCCTGCTCAGGAGCGAGCCCGGCGGCGGGGTGGCCGGCGCCTCCGCGGTGGCCTCCCGCGCGGGTTCGGCGGTCATGGCCTGGGGGATGCCGTCCCGTAGCTGTCCCAGATGCTCGCCGAGGTCGTCGAGCTGATGGACGGCGAGCTCGCAGAGCGCCCGCTGCCAACGCACCTGAGGATCCTCGTCGTCGACCACGGAACTGTCGCGCCGGACGGCGTCCACGTCGCCGCGCAGCAGTCGGGTCCGGTTGATCAAGGCGTCGACGGCATCCCGCTCGGGCGGCTGGGGGGCGGGGCGGTCCGCAAACAGATGGGACGGCATCTGGTACTCCGATACAGGCGGTACGGCCGGTTCGTGGGGTGGACCGGAACACGACTGTTGCACAGGCTTGGGGGCCCCGTAAGGGGTTTGGCGACACTCGATACGTTCTTGCTTTCGGCATATGCCGACGGCTGAGCGAGGTAAGGGTCCGGCGAACAGCCTTGCCCTTGGAGGGGAGTTGACGCAAGTCGCCCGGCGTGAGCCGTCAGGCGTACGCCCGCGTGTGCGGTCCCACGCGGCTCGCGCAGGCCGGGATCTGGGCATACGCGGAATTGCGGCCCTGTCGTTCCCGTATTGGCCCGCACCGTTATTCGATGGCGTGTTCGAGATAGCGATCAGAGGTGCGTGAATCATTCGTTCGGGCGCGGGAATGATGATGCACTCGTACGTGTTGTGGGAGGCGAAGTGAAAACGACACCCATTCTGATCCTGGGGTGGGGTCGACACCGTCTGGAGGTCCCATGCCGCGCAGCGATACCAGGCCCGTCGTTCTGCTCAGGTCCACGGCCGGAACCGGCCACACCTATGTGACGCGGAAGAGTCGCCGGAATGACCCCGACCGACTGGAACTGCGGAAGTTCGACCCGGCCGCAGGGCGTCACGTCGTCTTCCGTGAGGCCCGTTGAGAGGCGGCGGTGCCACCGATTCGCCGCAGGGGTCTGCCCCGGCCTGCGCGGTCGTGGGGTGGATCACGCCAAGGCATCCCGATTCCCGGGAACGGTGAGTGGTGGTTTATCGTTCATATATGCGTGGGGTGAGGGCAGGAACCCGCTGAGCGGGTGTCCGTCATCACCTCCGCCCCCGAGCCGCCCCGGCTGGATTCCCCCGATCCGGTCGGGGCTCCCCCTTTCTCCCCGCGGCCCGCAGGCTCACATCGTCCGCGTGAGGTCGGCCGCGTAGTGCTCGATGGCGGGCCGGTACTGCTGTACCTGCGGGCTGTCGCTCGTCGTCGCCAAAAGTCGCAGCAGAAGCTGCATGGCCTCGTGATGCTCGCCGGTGTTGAACAGGGCCATGGACAGAAAGGTCCGCAGCGCCCCGTCGTCCGGGAATTCCGACACCCCGCTCCGGAGCGTCTCGACGGCCTGCCCGAACCTGCCGAGGACGCGGTAGGTGCTGCCGAGGCCCAGTAGCGCCCCGCGGCGTTCCCCGTCGGTGAGGCCGTCGCCCTGCAGGCACCGTTCGTAGTACGGCACCGCCTCCGCTTCGAGGCCGAGCACATCGTGGACCCAGGCGGTCTGATAGGCGACGTCCGCCGCGGCGGGGAACGTCGCGGTGAGGGCGAGGAGACGCTCCCTGGCCTGTTCGGGGTGCCCCTGTTCACGCAGTCGCACGGCTTCCGCCAGTAGCTCGTCCTTCTTCCGTGTGCTCATGCGCACATGGTCGCACCCGGCCCCGGGTGTGGCCGCCCGGGTTCGGGGCATCCGCTCCGCCATGACAGCAGAGGTGGGTCCCCGTGGTCGACGCAGGAATGCCGGTCGTCTGCTCCTGCGCGCGACAGCCCTGGCCGTGACGTTCCTCGCGCTCGTCGCGTTCTCCGTGGTTCTGGCGAAGGTGACGCTCACACCGTCACCGGCGTCGGAGGATCTCGTGACGTCCAACCTGAGGCCGGGGCGGTCACTGCGGCAGTACGCGGAGGACTACACCTTCCTCGCTGCGTGCAAGCAGGCCGGCGGAAATCTACTGCTCGGAGCACCGTTCGGCGTGCTGCTGCCGATCCTGGTACCGCGGCGGCTCCGGATGATCCGGATGACCGTGCTGACGGTCCTGGTCATGGCTGTCGTCGAGCTCACTCAGGGCGCACTCGTGGCGGGGCGGGCTTTCGACATCGATGACGTGATCCTCAATACGGCGGGCGCGCTGCTGGGATACGCGGTGGTGGGGCGCCGCATCAGCCACCGCTACCACGTCCTCTCGGACGAACCGGCTGCGGCGGTGGCCGTGAAGCCCGCACGGCGGGCTCCGGCCGGAACCGGGCCCGCCGCCGGGAGCAGGACGAAGCGCGGTGGCGGACCCGGGACCGGGCCCGCCGCACGCCGGAGCGCGTCCGCGCCGGTTGCTCGCGGACGCGCTCTGTTCGGCAGGTGGCGCGGTCGTCGGGAGGGCCCGGGCGGGGAAGCACCCGGAGCCCGCCGACGAGGGGCCTAGAGCGCCGGGTAGGCGTTCTTCATGAGCTCCTGGAACTGGGCCGAGAACCACTTGCCGGAGACCGGAGCGTCACCCAGGGCCCCGGACATGTTGTTGTTGTTGCGGGCGTTGCCCTCGTACGTCGGGTCACACATCCGGTCGAACCCCTTGCCCTCGTCGTTCGGGATCTGCTTGCTGGATCCGTCCGACTCCCCCGGGGGCTTCATCCAGACGTACGCGTCGATTCCCGCTTCCGGAGCTGCCTGCGGTCGCTCGCCGAGCCCGGCTCCGGACTGGTTGCACCAGTTGCCCAGGTGGATGCGCCGGTCGTAGCGTCCCCCGTCCACATAGGTGTCGACATTGGTGGAGGCACCCGGACCGCTCGGCCGGTTCGCACCGCCCCAGCCGTTGCGCGAGGTGTCGATCAGCATGCCGATGTCGGAGTTGAAGCCGACCGAGACCAGCTCGTTGCGGAATGCCTGGGCGAACGACAGTTCGTCCGTGTAGCGGTTCCAGTCGACCCACTTGGACTGCCGCACGGAGGTTCCGTTCACGGCGTCGTCGATGGAGAAGTTCTCCTCCTTGAGGGCGCTGTAGTTGGCCGTGTTGGTGATGAAACCGTGCACGTCGTTGACGGTCGCGCCCTCGGCGGTCGCGGCCTCGTGGAAGATGTCGGCGGAGGGGCCGAAGTTGTCGTCCCAGCCGATCCAGCCGTGGTGCCCCGCGTCGATGTAGTTGTAGACGTTCGGCGCGTCGCCGAGCTTGTTGAGCGCGTAGCCGACGCCCTTGACGTAGTTGCCGTTGGCCTTCATGACGTCACAGGCGGGCGTGGCGGTGGGCCGGCCGCCTGCGTTGGTGACCAGGTTCGGCAGGGAGTCGATCTCGACGGTCGTGACGATGCGCAGACCCGCGTACTTCTCGTCGGCCAGGATGGCCGCGATCGGGTCGATGTACTCGGTCTTGTACCGGTCGATCTCGGTGGGGCCGAGCTCGCCGTTGGAGGCGAGCGCCGCGCAGTCGCGTCCGGGCAGGTTGTAGATGACGACCTGGACGACGAGTTCGCCGGAACCCTTCTGGGTCAGGGCCTCGTCCAGGTGGTCACGCAGGCCCATCGCGCCGTTGGCGCCCTCGATGGCGGCGATGCGGTCGAGCCACACCCCGGTCGGCTGGTCGGCGATCCTGCTGCCGCCCGGCTCCGCCTTGGCGTTGTCCGACCACTCCGGGTTCACGTAGACCTCGGCACCCTGGTAGGGGTTGTCGGCCTGGGCACCCTCGGGCGGGTCGGTCGGGTCCGGGGGATCGGTCGGACCCGTGGTGCCTCCGTCGCAGGTGACGCCGTTCAGCTTGAACGTCGCGGGCACGGTGCTGTTGCCGCTCCCGGTCGCGTTGAACCCGAAGGTGGCGGAGGACCCGGTGGCCAGGGCGGCGTTGTAGCCGGCGTCCTTCGCGGTGACGGTGGTCCCGCTCTGCGAGACGGTGGCGTTCCAGCCCTGACTGACCTTCTCGCCGCCCGCGAACGCCCACTGCAATTGCCAGCCGGATACGGCGTCGCCCAGGTTCTTGACGGTCACCGAGGCCGTGAGACCCCCGTTCCACTGGTTCTGGATCTTGTAGTCGACGGTGCAGCCTGCTGCCGCGGCGGCGGAGGCCCCAAAGGGTGCCACCGCTGCCGCGGAGCCCGCCGCGGCGGCGACGAGTGCTCCTGCGGCGATGAGCGCCGTTCGGGATCGGCGCAGGGTGGTGCGGCTCGTGCGGCTCATACGAATTCCGTTTCCTCAGCTGTCGAGGGCGCGCAGATGATCGCGCAACCCGATTCCTTACGGGGTGGGGATACCGTCGTAGTCGCTGAACAAGGACCGGGCCGTGGAGCGGTCCCAGGTGGTGCGGACACGCCGGGGGAGGGGTTCCTGGTCATCGGACCCTGTCTCCGGTGCGCACTGTGAACTCGTTGCTACGGAGGCCCGTTCGGGCCGTCCGTCGGCGGGGACGGGAGATCCACCGGACCGGTGGAGCCGGTCGGATCCGTGGTGCGGAGCGCGCCGTCGGACATGTCGGAGCGCTGCTCCGGGGAGCAGCCCGAACAGGTCCGAAAAGCGCGGGGAACGGTGCTTGAGCGGCTCCTCGCAGATCGTGCGTGCCCCCTACGGCACGCCGACTGTGGAACCGCTCCCACTGGTGTGGCTTGACGTTAGAGCGTCAAGTGGTGTCGGTCAACACACCAGTTCCCATCTCTTGCTATCGAAATTATTCGAGTCTTCAAGCGTCTTGACTCTCTTTTTCCTCATCCTCATGCTGGGAGCGCTCCCACTGGTTCAAGGCTTGTGCTCAACCCCGCACACCCCCCATGTCGCCGAACCGCGAGGAGGTACCGCGCATGCCATCGGGACGCGTACGGAGAACCTGGTTACCGAGGAGACCCGGCAGAACCGGAGCCGGGAGACGCCGCTTATGGACCGCGACAGTCGCGGCATTCGCCCTTCCCCTGGGTATGACCGCCGCGGCCGGCGCCCCGGCGGCCCAGGCGGCAGCCGTCCAATGCAGCGTCGACTACAGGGCCAATGACTGGGGATCGGGCTTCAGCGCCGAACTCACCGTCACCAACCGGAGTTCCGCCGCGATCAACGGCTGGACCCTGGCCTACGACTACGCGGGCAACCAGAAGCTCACCAACGGCTGGAACGGGACCTGGGCCCAGTCGGGCAAGACCGTCACCGTCAAGAACGCGAGCTGGAACGGCTCCATCGCGGCAGGGGCCGCCGTCACGACGGGCGCGCAGTTCACCTACAGCGGCACCAACACCGCACCGTCCACCTTCGCCGTCAACGGCACGGCGTGCGTGGGTGCCCACCAGCCACCGATCGCCGTACTCACCAGCCCCGAGCCGGGCGCAGTCTTCTCCGCCGGCGACACCGTGCCGCTCGCGGCCACCGCGGCGGCCGCCGACGGGGCGGGGATCAGCAGGGTCGAGTTCTACGACGACACCGAGCTGCTCGGCACCGACACCACGTCCCCCTACACCTTCGACGCCGAAGGACTGTCCGCGGGCGGTCACTCGGTGTACGCCAGGGCGTACGACAGCCTCGGCGCATCGGCGGAGTCGACCCCTGCGGGAATCACCGTCGTCGCGGGCCCGGCAGTCGTCGCGACCCCTGCCCAACTGGGCGTGCAGCAGGGAGGGTCGGGGACCTTCGACGTATCGCTGTCCACCGCGCCCTCCTCGCCGGTCACCGCCACGGTGGCGCGGACCGCGGGCAACTCCGGTCTGAGCGTCACCGGCGGCGCGAGCCTCACCTTCACGCCGTCGAACTGGTCCACACCCCAGAAGGTGACCGTCTCGGCCGACGGGTCCGGCACAGGGGCCGCGACCTTCACCGTCACGGCCCCGGGCCACAGCAGATCCCAGGTCACGGTCACCCAGATCGCCGAGGCGAAGGAGTACGACGCCCGCTTCCTCGACCTGTACGGGAAGATCACGGACCCGGCCAACGGCTACTTCTCCTCGGAGGGCATCCCCTACCACTCCGTCGAGACCCTGATCGTCGAGGCGCCCGACCACGGACACGAGACGACGTCGGAGGCGTACAGCTATCTGATCTGGCTCCAGGCGATGTACGGGAAGATCACCGGGGACTGGACGAAGTTCAACGGTGCGTGGGAGACCATGGAGACATACATGATCCCCACCCACACCGACCAGCCCACGAACGGCTCGTACAACGCCTCGAAGCCCGCCACCTACGCACCCGAGCACGACACACCCAACGAGTACCCGGCAGTGCTCGACGGGTCGGCGGCCTCCGGATCCGACCCGATCGCCTCCGAGCTGAAGAGCGCGTACGGCACCGACGACATCTACGGAATGCACTGGATCCAGGACGTCGACAACGTCTACGGGTACGGCAACACGCCCGGTAAGTGCTCGGCCGGCCCCACCGAGACCGGCCCCTCGTACATCAACACCTTCCAGCGCGGGGCACAGGAGTCGGTCTGGGAAACCGTCACCCACCCGACCTGCGACAACTTCACCTACGGCGGGGACAACGGCTACCTCGACCTGTTCACCGGGGACGCCTCCTACGCCAAGCAGTGGAAGTTCACCAACGCACCGGACGCGGACGCCCGTGCCGTACAGGCCGCCTACTGGGCGGACGTCTGGGCCAAGGAACAGGGCAAGTCGGGTGAGGTCTCGGCGACCGTCGCCAAGGCGGCGAAGATGGGCGACTATCTCCGCTACTCGATGTTCGACAAGTACTTCAAGAAGATCGGCGACTGCGTCGGCCCGACGACCTGCCCCGCGGGCAACGGCAAGGACAGTGCGCACTACCTGATGTCCTGGTACTACGCCTGGGGCGGCGCCACCGACACCTCCGCCGCCTGGTCCTGGCGCATCGGATCCAGCCACGCCCATGGCGGCTACCAGAACCCGATGGCGGCCTACGCGCTGAGTTCCGTGGCCGGTCTCAAGCCCAAGTCGGCGACGGGCCAGCAGGACTGGGCCAAGAGCCTGGACCGGCAGATGGAGTTCTACCAGTGGCTCCAGTCCGACGAGGGAGCCATCGCGGGCGGTGCGACCAACAGCTGGAAGGGCAGCTACGCCCAGCCCCCGGCCGGCACACCGACCTTCCACGGCATGTACTACGACGAGAAGCCGGTCTACCACGACCCGCCGTCCAACCAGTGGTTCGGCTTCCAGGCGTGGTCCATGGAACGCGTCGCCGAGTACTACCACGAGTCCGGCGACGCCCAGGCCAAGGCCGTACTGGACAAGTGGGTCGACTGGGCTCTGTCCGAGACGACCATTAACCCGGACGGCACCTATCTCATGCCGTCCACCCTCAAGTGGTCGGGCGCGCCCGACACCTGGAACGCGGCGAGTCCGGGTGACAACTCCGAGCTCCACGTCACGGTCGCCGACTACACCAACGACGTCGGAGTGGCCGGCGCCTACGCCAGGACGCTGACCTACTACGCCGCCAAGTCCGGTGACGCCGAGGCGAAGGCGACGGCCGAGGGCCTGCTCGACGGCATGTGGAGCCACTACCAGGACGAGGCGGGGGTCGCTGTTCCCGAGACCCGTGCCGACTACAACCGCTTCGACGACCCGGTGTACGTCCCGAACGGCTGGACGGGCGCCATGCCCAACGGTGACACCGTCGACAACGACTCGACGTTCCTCTCCATCCGGTCGTTCTACGAGGACGACCCGAACTGGCCCAAGGTGCAGGCATATCTGGACGGCGGAGCCGCTCCGGTCTTCACCTACCACCGGTTCTGGGCACAGACCGACGTGGCACTGGCTCTGGGGGCGTACGCCGACCTTCTGGAGTGAGTGACCGCGGTCCTCCACAGGGATTCCGGCCGCCGTCCGGCGGCCGGAATCCCGCCCATAAGTGTTCGCGCGAGCCCGCCGTCGGGAGGCATGATCACACGATGACATGGACAGCTCCCGAAGCCACGCGCACCATCGGACCGCTCACCGGCGGTGAACGCGAGACACTGACCTATTTCCTGGCCTTCTACCGCAGTACCTTGATGCAGAAGTGCGCGGGCCTGACGGGCCGACAGCTGGCCGAGCGGACCGTCGAGCCGTCCGGTCTCACCCTGCTCGGGCTGATCCGGCACATGGCCAAGGTGGAACGCACATGGTTCCGCGAGGGACTCGCGGGCCTGTCGGTGCCCCCGATGTACGACCCGGAGAAGGGCAAGGACGCGGACTTCGAAGACCTCGCACCGGACCGCGCCCCCGACGACTACGCCCGCCTCGTCGAGGAGATCCGTCTCGCCGACGAAGCGGCGGCGGCCGCGTCGCTCGACACGACCTTCACCCGGCGGGACTCCGTCTACTCGCTGCGCACGGTGTACGTCCACATGATCGCCGAATACGCGCGCCACATCGGGCACGCCGACCTGCTGAGGGAACGGCTGGACGGCACCACGGGAGCCTGAGCCGTCCCCCGACCGCGTCCCCGTACAGGATCTGGCGTATTCGGCCGCCCCGACGGACTGAAAACCCCGGATGGGGTCACACGGCAGGAATGACGTCCACCGACGTAAGGACAGACAGCACCGGGGACCCGGGCCCCGGTGGAACGCCGCGCCGCCGGGCCCGCCTGCGAGGATGCCTGCCGTTCGCCGGGGTGTGCGCCGCGGCGCTCGTCCTCCTGCTGCTGGGTTCCCGGATCAGCCTGCTCCCGGGGTTCGGTGGTCTCCTCGAAGAGGAGACCACCGACCGCTCCGGGCCCGCGGTGCTCAAGTCCATCCAGGACATGAGCGCGTACGAGGCCGCGTCCGGCAACTTCCAGGTCGTCGTCGACCTGGAGAAGGACGCCAAGTTCCTGCCCGACGCCATCCGGGGCACCCGGACGCTGTACGTCGGCGCGGGCAGCGTGGGATCCTCCGTCGACCTCGGCAGGGCCGGGCCCGACAGCGTGACCGTCAGCGAGGACCGCACCACGGCAGGACTCGTCCTGCCGCACGCGGTTCTGGGCAAGCCCGCCCTGGACCCGGACCGCTCCTACGCCGTGTCCAAGCAGCGTGGCCTCCTCGACCGGCTCGGTGACTTCTTCTCCGACAACCCAGGCAGCGAACAGGCGGTCAACAAGCTGGCCGCCCAGCACATCGGAAAGGCCGCCGAGGAGAGCGGCCTCACCGAGCGGGCCGAGAAGAACACCGCGTCGATGCTCCAGGGCCTGCTCGGTTCGCTCGGATTCGAGAAGGTCACCGTGCGCTTCACCGACCCGCAGGGCTGACCTCCCCGCTGCGGCCGGACACCGCACGGCATGGCGTAAACGCGTTGTGCGGTCGGGCGGTTACCCTGTGCGAGCTCGCTGAGAGCTCGTCGATCTCCGAGGGGACCCCCGAATGAACCGTATCCGTACCGTACTTGCCGCGTTCGGCATCGCCGTAGGCCTGGTCGGCGCTCCCGCCGCGAGCGCCGCACCGCAGGACAGTCGCACCGTGGCGGCCGTCCGCCACGACCCCTGCACCGGTGAGTTCCTCGGGGACGCGCGGTTGGGTCCCAAGTGGCTGCCCTCCACGAAGCAGGCCCCGGTGGGTCCGCTGCTCAAGGGCTACAAGCGCACGGGCAGCCTGTCCCCCTCCGCCTTCCTGACCAAGTACTGGCAAGGCCCGGCGGACACGGGCACCTGGAAGTATCCGCCCAACGACGGCTTCGCCGAAGTCAACGGTGAGATCGACAAGGAGCCCGCGAAGCTGAGTACCGGTCAGCGCCTTGACCGCTTCGGATCGGAGTACGGTGCCTACCTCGCACCGGCCGGCGACGCCTACAAGGAGCGCGCCCTGCCCCCGCAGAACCTCAACACCCGTGAAGCAGCGACCCCTTGCGACTACCGCGTCTACAAGGTCGCCAAGCCGTTCTGGGTCTGGCAGGGCAGCATCGCACCGTGGTTCGAG
Organism: Streptomyces sp. NPDC002793; assembly: GCF_040295485.1. Classification (NCBI taxonomy): domain Bacteria; kingdom Bacillati; phylum Actinomycetota; class Actinomycetes; order Kitasatosporales; family Streptomycetaceae; genus Streptomyces; species Streptomyces sp. NPDC002793. The sequence continues at coordinate 209,489 of NZ_JBEOVL010000007.1, forward strand.
CAGCCCGGCGGGGGCCGGCAGATCAAGCTCGACGCCGTGTTCCTCGACCCGGGCGAGGGCCAGAGGCTGAACGTGAAGTGGCTGCTCGACCACGCCTACCTCACCGTCGCGAGCACGTAGTACCGGCCGTGGAACGCCGGGAACTGCGCGCGGCACTTCGGGCGGCAGGCGTGGCCGACGGTTACTACCGCATCGAAGGCGTGCACGAACCGGCGCCCACACCACCGGACTTCCTCTTCCTGAGGAAATCGCCCGACGGGGTGTGGGAGACCGGCGCGTTCGAGCGGGGCACCCACGAGGTGATCGCCCGTCATCCTGATGAGGCGGCGGCCTGCGCGCACCTCCTGGACCTGCTGGTCCGACGGGCCGCGACGGATTTGCCGTAACGGCAAGTTCTCTTGGTCGGTGGTACCCGGGCGTCGAATGATGGTCACGCAGTCCGGCCCCGAGAGTCCCAGGAGACACCATGTCGCAGCCCGTCGCCGAACCCTCCACCACGGTCCCGGGGGCGGTCCACCGCCTGGTGGACGTCCCCGACGGCCGGATCCATCTCCTGGAACAGGGGACCGGCCCTCTCGTCCTCATGATCCACGGCTTCCCCGAGACCTCGTACTCCTGGCGCCACCAGCTCTCCGCGGTGGCCGCGGCGGGCTACCGCGCGGTCGCCGTCGACGTACGGGGCTACGGGCGCTCCTCTGCTCCCGCCCGCGTGGACGCCTACCGGATGACGGCCCTCGTCGCCGACACCGTCGGCGTCGTGCACGCCCTGGGCGAGGAGACCGCGACGCTCATCGGTCACGACTGGGGCTCGAACATCGCAGCCGACAGTGCGCTGCTGCGGCCCGACATGTTCACCGCCGCGGCCATGCTCAGCGTCCCCTACGCGCCCTGGAACGCGATCCGGCCCACCGACGGATTCGCCCGTATCGGCGGCACCGAAGAGTTCTACGTCAGCTACTTCCAGCAGCCCGGCCGCGCCGAGGCGGAGATCGAGCCCGACGTACGCGGCTGGCTGGCAGGCTTCTACACCTCCCTCTCCGGCGACACGATGCCCCCGCCGGGAACGGACAGCCCGTTCTTCGTGCCCGAAGGAGGGGCCATGCGGGACCGTTTCACCGGCGGCGCCCTGCCGGCGTGGCTCACGGAGGAGGAACTCGACGTCTACAGCGCCCAGTTCGAGCAATCCGGCCTGACCGGCGGGCTCAACCGTTACCGGAACGTCGACCGTGACTGGGAGGACCTGGCCGCCTGGGACGGAGCCCGCCTCGCCTGTCCCGCCCTCTTCATCGGGGGCGCCCTCGATTCCTCCACCACATGGATGGCCGATGCCATCGCAGCCTTCCCCACGACCCTCCCGGGCCTGGTCTCCTCGCACATCCTCGACGGATGCGGCCACTGGATCCAGCAGGAACGGCCCGCCGAGGTCAGCGCTCTCCTGACCGAGTGGCTGCACACCGTGCACGCCTGACGGCAGCGTGTCGAAGTCGAGGCCTCGTGCACGGACCGGCGATGGTGGCTGTATGAACAGTGCAGGCATTCTCGCTGATGCGTTCGAACGTATTCATGAAGCGGTGCACGCCGCCGTCGAAGGGCTCCCTCCTGAGGACCTCGACGCCAGGCTCGACGACGGGGCGAATTCCATCGCCTGGCTCGTGTGGCATCTCACGCGCGTCCAGGACGACCACGTCGCCGACGCGGCAGGGACCGACCAGATCTGGTTCGCGAAGGGCTGGGCCTCCCGATTCGAACTGCCCCTCGAGAAGGGGTCGACGGGTTATGGCCACAGCAGTGCGGAGGTGGCTTCCGTGAAGGTGGCGTCGGGGGACCTGCTCCTCGGCTACTTCGACGCCGTGCACGAGCAGACCCTCGGATTCGTCCGCGGACTCGACGGACGGGCGCTCGACCGCGTCGTGGACGAGGCGTGGTCGCCGCCGGTGACCCTCGGTGTGCGGCTGATCAGCGTCATCGCGGACGACCTGCAGCATGCCGGTCAGGCGGCGTTCGTCCGCGGTGCTCTGGAGCGCCGTCAGTAGTCGGTGGATCCGGCGCGCGCGTAATGTCCCGGACTCGTCCCGACTACCCGCTTGAAGTGCCGGGAGAGGTGGGACTGGTCGTAGAAGCCGGCCGAGGCCACGACCTCCTGCGCGGGCATCCCGCCCAGCAGCAGGCGCCGGGCCAGATCGACGCGACGCCCGGTCAGGTACTGGTGCGGGGCCATGCCGAACTCCCGGCTGAAGGCCCGCACCAGGTGCGTGTGATGGGTGTGCAGCCGCTCCGCCGCGTCGCGGAGTGTCAGCCCTTCGACGAAGCACTCGTCGAGCAGCTCCCGGAGCGCGTGCGCGACCCGGCGGTCGGGCACCCTCGGGGCGGCCGGCTCGTCGCGCAGGTGCTCGGAAAGGCGTTCGGAAACGAGCGCGAGACGGCTCTGCGCCTCCAGCTCGTCACCGGGATTCTCGAGCGTCCGGTGGAGCTGGTGCACACGACGTCGCAGCTGCGGATCCCGAAGGACGGGTCTGCCTACCGCGCGCCCGATGAGATCCGCGTCGATCTGCGCGGTGTTCAGATACAGCACGCGCTTGCGGAACCCTCCCGGAGTCGCCGCGCCGCCGTTGTGCGGGACGTGCGGAGGCAGCAGAGTCACCACCGAACTGGGCGCCCCGTGCTCATGGCGGTCCAGGTCGTACCGGACCAGTCCCTCGTCGACGATGAGCAGGGTCCACGCGTCGTGTGTGTGCATGGGGTACGCGTGATCGGCGAAGTGCGCGTGGAAGACCTCGTCGATTCCCTCGACGCGCGGACGCCACGCTGTGATGTCCGGACGTGCACCCATGGGTGCATGGTACAAGAGCTGCGCCGCCGCACAGACCTGCAAACTTCGTACAAGACCGAGGACGGCCCGGCCGGACAGACTCCTCACATGACCGACGACAACGCACCCGTCCGCTTCGACACCAAGATCGCTGTGCTGCTCCGGGACGACCTCGAGACCTGGCAGCGGCTCAATGTCACCGCCTTCCTGGTGAGCGGACTCGGCACACGGATGCCCGAGGTGATCGGCGAGCCGTACGCCGACGCCGACGGCACGTCCTACCTGCCCATGTTCCGGCAGCCCGTCCTCGTGTTCGCCGGTTCCAAGGAGCTGCTGACCACCGCGCACACCAAGGCGGTCGGCCGCGGTGCGACGCTGGCCGTGTTCACGTCCGACCTCTTCGCGACCGGCCACGACGAGGCCAACAGGGCCGCGGTCAGGGCGGTGCGCAGGGATGGCATGGACCTGGTGGGGCTGGCCGTGTACGGTCCGCGCAACGCCGTGGACAAGATCCTCAAGGGCGCCTCCATGCACCCGTGACCCGGCGTCTCGGCGTCACCGCACGGATACGCACGGGTGCACCCGTGCGAGTGATGGTCCCCGGTGCCATACTCGAGTCAAGTCCGCTTGACAGGCTTGTCATCGTCCCGAAAGGCGACGCGTCATGAACTGGGCATCGTGGACCACCCTCGGTGTCTTCGCGGGAACCGGCGGAGTGCGCACCGAAGAGGTAGGTGTCGTGAGCGGTGATCTGACCGTACACACGACGTGGACCGAGGATCAGGCCGAGGTGGCCGTGCAGTACAGCGGTGCGTCGGACTGGTTCACACTGGCCGGCAGTCCGGTGCCGTGCCCGTCGGAGGAGGCGAGCAGGTCCCTCCACCAGAATGTCGTCGAGGCGGTACGCGCCGGCGGCGGAGCCACGGTTCCGGTTCCGCACACGGTGGAGTGACCTCCGCGGCCGGCGCTTCGACCGGCGTCATCCCGCGAAGCGCACCACATACCGCCGCTGCCAAGGGGTTTCCACCGCCTTGGGGTGATAGTGCCGACGGACGTAGGAGACAGCGTCCGGTGCCGGTACCCCGTCCAGCACGGCCAGGCAGGCCAGAGCCGTACCGGTACGCCCCCGGCCCCCTCCGCACACGACCTCGACCCGTTCATCCGGAGCCCTGTTCCACGCCTCCCCGAGCGCGGAGCGCGCCGCTTCCCGGTCGGCGGGGAGGCGGAAGTCCGGCCAGCGCAGCCACTGGGATTCCCAGCCCACCGGGGGCGGAGGGCCGCCCAGCAGATGGATCGTGAACGTGGGTTCGGGCCCCGCGGGAAGCCGACGCCTCAGACCGCGGCCACGGACCAGCCGGGCGGATGGCAGCCGCATGACGCCCTCACCCGCCGGATCCCATGTCTCCGTCACGCTCACTCCTCGGGGCCGGTGTCCTCGCCGCGACGTCTGCGGACAGAAGGCTAGCCCTTCCGTCCGCAGAACGCCGGTGACAGAGATCAGGCGGCCACGGTGACACCGGATCCGGAGTCGCCCTGCGCCGAGCTCTCCGGGTTCCGCCGCATGCCCTTGAGTCCGACGACGAGGGCGGTGGACACCGCCGTGCCGGCGGCGATCGCCAGCAGGTAGAGGAGCGGCTCACCGATGAGCGGGACGACGAACACACCCCCGTGCGGGGCGCGGAGCGTGCAGCCGAACGCCATGGACAGTGCGCCGGTGACCGCACCGCCGGCCATCACGGACGGGATCACGCGCAGGGGATCGGCCGCGGCGAAGGGGATCGCGCCCTCCGTGATGAAGGAGGCGCCGAGCACCCACGCCGCCCTGCCGTTCTCCCGCTCGGTCCGGGTGAACAGCCCGCGTCGCACGGTCGTGGCGAGGGCCATGGCGAGCGGAGGAACCATGCCGGCCGCCATGACCGCGGCCATGACCTTGAGGCTCCCGGGGGTCGGGTCGGCCAGGCCGCCGACGGCGAAGGCGTACGCCACCTTGTTCAACGGGCCGCCCATGTCGAAGCACATCATCAGGCCCAGGACGACGCCCAGGATGACCGCGTTGGACCCCGACAGCCCGTTCAGCCAATCGGTGAGGGCGTTCTGGAGGGAGGCGATCGGCTTGCCGACCACGATGAACATCAGGAAGCCGACCGCGATCGACGCGAGGAGGGGGATGACCAGCACCGGCATGATTCCGCGCAGCGTGGGGTGCACCTTCACCCGCTGGATCGCCATCACCGCCGCACCGGCCAGCAGACCCGCGACCAGGCCACCGAGGAAGCCCGCGTCGATGGTGAGCGCGATGGCGCCGCCGACGAACCCGGGGACGAGTGCCGGCCGGTCCGCCATACCGTAGGCGATGTATCCCGCCAGTACCGGGACCAGGAAGCCGAAAGCGGCCGTGCCGATCTGGTTGAGCAGGGCTGCCCAGCTGGCCGCCTCGCCCCAGGCGAAGTGGTCGGCCACCGACTTCGCGCTCGCGATCTCGTAGCCACCGATGGCGAAGGAGAGAGCGATGAGCAGCCCACCGGCCGCGACGAACGGCACCATGTAGCTGACGCCGGACATCAGATAGGTCCGCAGCCGGACACCGAAGTGCCCGGATGTCCCCGCTGAACCGCTCGCACCGGTGTCCGAGTCGTCGCGGCCGTCGGGAACCCGGCTGACCTCCCCCCGTCCGGCCTTGCGCCGGGCCTCGGCGATCAGTTCGCCGGGCCGGTTTATCCCTGCCTTGACCCCGGTGTCGACCACCGGCTTGCCGCCGAACCGCGCCTTCTCCCGCACGTCGACGTCGTGTGCCCAGATGACCGCGTCCGCTGCGGCGATCACCGCAGGATCCAGCCGCTCGAACCCGGCCGAGCCCTGCGTCTCGACGTCCAGCAGTACACCCTGGGCGCGGGCGGCGGCCTCCAGCGACTCGGCGGCCATGTAGGTGTGTGCGATGCCGGTCGGACAGGAGGTGACCGCGACGATGCGGAACGGCTCGGCCGTCTCCGGCGCGGTGGACGCTTCCTCCTCCCGGCCCGGCTGCGGCGTGGCGGGAACCTCTTCGCCGCGGATCAGGGCCGCGGCGGCGGCGGGATCGCCCTCCGCCCGCAGAGCGCCGGTGAAACCGGCGTCCATGAGGAGCCGCGCGAGGCTCGACAGGATCGTGAGGTGGTCGTCGTCCGCACCCGCGGGCGCGGCTATCAGGAAGACGAGATCCGCAGGCCCGTCCGCGGCACCGAAGTCGATGCCCGCCGAGCTGCGGCCGAAGGCCAGCGTCGGTGCGGTGACATGCTCGCTGCGGCAGTGCGGAATGCCGATGCCCCCCTCCAGACCGGTCGGCATCTGGGCCTCGCGTGCCGCCACATCGGCGAGAAAGCCGGTGAGGTCGGTGACACGGCCGGCCGCGACCATCCGTTCGGCCAGTGAACGGGCAGCCTCGGCCTTCGTCTCGGCGGACAGATCGAGATCGACCAGTTCCGCGGTGATCAGCTCACCCATCGCGGGGCTCCTTGCTCGTGGACCGCCCTGGGGACGGCGCGGGGGACGGGGAGTCGTACGGCTCGGACAGGGGGCACGGCGGTCATGGGGCCTGCCCCGTGAGTGCCAGGTCCACGGGGATGTCCCCGGTGGCGAGCACCGAGGACGGATCGAGGTCGGCGGGTGTGGGCATGGCGCTGCCCGGCAACTGCACGGCCGCGGCACCGTGCGCCACCGCGGCGGAAAGCGCCTCCCGGCCCGTTCCGCCGGCGGACAGGAACCCCGCGAGTGAGGCGTCGCCCGCACCGACGTCGCTGCGGACGCACTCCACCCGCGCCCCGGCGAAATGCGCACCGGCTGGTTCCACCAGCAGCTGACCGACCGGACCGAGACTGGCGAGCACCGACCGGGCCCCGAGCTCGCACAGTTCGCGCGCGGCCTCGAGGGCGTCACCGACAGTCGCGAGCTGTCGGCCCACGGCCTCGGTGAGTTCCTGCGTGTTCGGCTTGATCACGTCCGGTCGCTGGGGCAACGCCGCCATGAGGGCCGCACCGGAGGTGTCGAGGGCGATCCGGACGCCGGCGCGGTGACTGCGGGCGACCAGTTCGGCGTACCACTCAGGCGGCAGGCCGCGCGGCAGGCTTCCGCAGCAGGCGATCCAGTCCGCGCCCGCCGACCGGGCCCGGACGGTGTCCAGGAGGCGCTCGGCCTCGGCGGTGGAGATCTCGGGACCCGCCGCGTTGACCTTCGTCAGGGTTCCGTCCGGTTCGACGAGGGCGATGTTGACGCGGGTGCTGCCGACGATCGGTACGCCGACGGCCTCGATGCCGTGTTCGCCCAGCAGCCGGGCGAGCAAAGCCCCCTCGGGGCCGCCCAACGGCGCGACGGCCACCGTGCGGTGCCCGGCGGCGGCGACCGCGCGGGAGACGTTGACGCCCTTGCCGCCGGGATCGACGCGGTCCGCGGTGGCCCGGAGGACGGCTCCGCGGGTGAGTCCCGGAAGCTCGTACGTGCGGTCCAGGCTCGGGTTGGGGGTGACGGTGAGGATCATGCGCGTACCACTTCCGTGCCCCGGCTCTCGATGGCTTCGGCGTTCTCGGGGCTCAGCCCGGTGTCGGTGATCAGCAGGTCGACGTGGGAGAGATCGCCGAAGCGCGCGAAGTGTTCCTGGCCTGACTTGCCCGAGTCGGCGAGGAGCACCACCCTGCGGGCAGCAGCGATCACGGCACGCTTCACGGCGGCCTCGGCGAGGTCCGGAGTGGTCAGGCCGCCTTCGGGAGAGAAGCCGTTCGTGGCGAGGAACACGACATCCGCGTTGATCTCGGCGTATGCGCCGAGCGCCCAGGCGTCCACTGCCGCGCGGGTGCGGTGCCGCACCCTGCCGCCGACCAGATGCAGCGCGATCCCCGGGTGGTCGGAGAGTCGCGCGGCCACAGGGAGGGCATGGGTGACCACGGTGAGGCGGGAGTCGACCGGAATACCGGCCGCCAACCTGACGGTCGTCGTGCCGGCGTCGATGATGATGTTGCCCTCGGCCGGGAGCTCGCCGAGCGCGGCGGCGGCGATGCGGTCCTTCTCGTCGGCCGCCACGACGTCGCGTTCGGCGAGGTCCGGCTCGAAACCGAGCCGTCCAGCGGGGATCGCACCGCCGTGCACCCGGCGGAGGAGTCCCGCCCGGTCGAGAGCCTTGAGGTCACGCCGGACCGTCTCCGCGGTCACCTGGAACTGTTCGGCCAGGGACAGCACATCGACGCGCCCGCTCTCACCGGCAATGCGGAGGATTTCTTGCTGCCGCTCCGGTGCGTACATGTGGTTACGTATCCGTTCCATGCCCGAGTCTGTGGTTTCACCGGCAGACTACGGTCCTGCTTCAGGAAAGTAAACACATTCGGACTGTGAGCGGGCGTGAACGGACGCGTAGTAGGGGGGCGGGTGCGCGGAGCTCCTCAGTCGGTGCCGTGAGCGGCCGTTCCCGGCCCGAGTGGCCGGGCCAGCAGCGGTGCGCCCAGGACCTGGTGGCCGCCGCTGGCCAGCATCCGCACCTCGCAGCGCTCGCTTATCTCGGCGCGAACGATTCCGGTCTCGTCCTCGTAGACCGGGTAACCGCCGGCACCGGAGCGTGCCGTCAGCCGGACGACGACCACGTCGTCCTCGGCGCCGCCCGCCTGGAATATGAGCTCGTAACTCTCCGGATAGTCCATGACCGCATGACCGACCTCCCGACCGGGCCGACAGAAGCCGCTCGCCCGTCACCCCCATTGTTTCCCACCGGAGCGTATGGCGCTTCGGCGGGAAGGGCGGGTGACCTTCCGTGACTGCGGATGCGGAACGGGTGAGGCGGGGTGACCATCATCTGCAAGGGATCGGACGCGTGCTGTCGGCTTCGCACGGCCGCCCGTGACGCCAGGCGGGTGCCGCCGGCGCGATCGGACTTCGTCGGTGCGGGGCCCAGGGGCTCCCGGCCGCCCTGTGGAGAGGAACTGCCGTGCTGATGGCCAATCCCGCAACGCTGCGGAATCTCGTCAAGCGCTACGAGGCACTGCGTAGCATCCATGCACGGCTTGGCACTTCCGAGAGCGGCCGTCGGCTCGACGACGTCTCGTACACCCTCTGCGTCACCACAGGGACCAGGACCGTGCCCGACGCCCTGGCCGCCGCGGCGGCGCAGTTGCGCGTGGTCCCGTCGGCAGGATCGCTGGGGCCGGGGCCGGGGCCGGGGTCGAGGTCCGCCGAGGTGCAGCTGACCGCCTGACGCGCACAGCGCCGTGGGGAACGGCGCCGGTTCTTCTGAACCGGCGCCGTTCGTCCGTGTGGACGATCCATGGGTGCCCGGACGCACGACACGCCGAATGGGCGGACAGCGCCGTCGAACGGGTGACACCCGTCGGTCGAACAACATGACAGTCAGCAGAGGCGGCTAGTCATGCAGGCATGAGATTTGAGCCCCGCCGAACCAAGACCGTTTCCCCGCGTACCCGCCGGCTCCGCCTCGCCGGAGGCGCCCTGTGTGCCACCGCTCTCGCCGCCACTCTCGTGACCGGCTGCGGTCAGGACAGCGGTGACAGGACAGCCGCAGAGACCTCAGAGGCTGCGAAGGTCCTTCCGAACCAGACGACCAGTCCTTCCGGGAGCGTTTCGGGCAGTCCGTCCGAGACGGCGCAGCTGACCGAGGACCAGAGCAAGCGCAAGGAACTGCTGTCGACCGTCAAGGTCACCTTCGACAAGGCCGCCACGACGGCCGTCGGTGAGGTGTCGGGCGGCAAGCTGACCGATCTGGACCTCGAGGGCCTCGACGACGAGGACGACGCCAGCGGCAGCCCCAGCCCGACCGGCAGCCCGACCGGCAGCCCCAGCCCGGACGGCGCCAGCCCGAGCCCCGAGGCCAGCGTGAGCCCGAGCGGGACCGGCAGCCCGAGCCCGAGCGGCAGCGCCGGCAGCCCCAAGTGGGTCGCGGAGGTCGTCGAGGAGGACGGCACCGCACACGAGGTGACCATCGACGCGGTGTCGGGTGAGGTCATCGATTCAGCGCCGGACGCCGATCAGAGCGACGCCGACAAGAAGGAGCTGGCGGACCGGATCTCCAAGGCGACGCAGACCCCCGAGCAGGCCGCCAAGGTCGCCACGGACAAGACCAAGGGCTGGGTCACCTCGATCGGCCTTGACGAGAACGACAGCAAGGCCCTCGTCTGGCAGGTCGATGTGGTTTCCGAGGACTACAAGAAGACCACCTTCGACGTGGACGCGGCCAAGGGCACGATCACGGACGAGCAGGTCGACGACGACTGATCACAGCACGAACGGGTACATCGGTGGCGGCCGCGGCGCGGTGCGCCACCGATGTGCGTTCCCGGCGGCGGCGACCGCACGCGGTCTGTGCGGGCCGTTCACCGGAGGTCTCGCCGGCGCGTCCACATCGTCCGCCGATGGACACTCGTGTCATACGTCGGTACGAACGGTGACCTCGGTCCCCGGCGCGCGTTGTACAGGGCGTGCCTCTTCCTCCTCCCAGCTCGCACCCCGCCCCGGCCGCACCCGCGGTGCAGCCGAAGCCCTTCCTGCTGACGCCTCGTCAAGGGGAAGCCGCCCGTACGCTCATGGCCTACGTGGGATCGCTGCCACTGAAGGGGCCCGACGCGCGGCTCCTCGCGGCGGTCGTCGCCATCCGCGCGGCGCGGAGCGGGATCGGCAATCTCACCGGCCAGGACGTGCGGTCACTCCGCCTGGCCGATCCTGAGGGAGCCGTCACCGCCTTCGGCGCACTCGGCTGGCAGGGGCAGGAGGCCCTGCTCGGCGAAGACCTCGTCACTCCCGTGGGGGTCACCGTGCCGGATCTCGGCGGGCATCCGGACGCGAGGCTGCCCTTCGGCAAGGTGATGCGTTCCAGGGTGTCGGGCTGGACCGTCCGGACCCTCTCGGCCAAACCGGTCAAGAAGACCTCGACCGCCGCACGGCTGGCCGCGTTGTTCCTGGCTGCCCACGGACCGGCCGACGAGTACGGCACGCTGCCCGCCCTTCTGCCCGAGGAGTGCGGGGCCGCTCTGCCCGAACTGCTCGCCAAGGGATTCCTGCGGGAGTTGGACGGTGACCGCTATCTGCTGGCCGAAGCCGTGCGGCATCTGTCCGGGACGCGTCCTCCGGCCGACACCCCGCGCGTCGTGCGGGACGAGCCGGAGGAGCAGCTGAGCTGGGACGAGTGGAAGGACCGGGCGAGCGTGGCTCTGCGGGCACACGTGGAGGCGGTGGAGCGCTGTCCCCGGTGTTCCCTCTCCACGGCCAGGGTCTCGGAGGCCTTCATGCGGAAGGCGGTCCCTGCCCAGTTCAAGGAGAAGGTGCGCGCGGCCTTCAGTTCGTGGGAGGCCAGGTGTCCCGATCAGGGGCCTGCCGCCGCCGAGTTCGCAGCCGCGTTCCGCGCGTCGCACGGCCACGGCCCCTCGGTCAAGCAGCTCTGCGAGGCACTGGGCTGGGGGAAGATGTCACGGGACCTGCGGATCTTCGTCATCCGTCGGCTGATCGCCGACGGATGGCTGATGAACACCGATCCGGTGCCTTGGACTCTGCGCCCGGGCAGGGCCGTCCAGGCCGGCGCGTCCGGCGCCGCGGCCGCCGGAGCCCTCCGTCCACGTGGAGGCGCGGGGCGGCGGGTGTGACGTTCTGGCTCACCTCGCCCCGACGTCACGTTCACCAGGGCGACAGGCAGTGTCCGTCCCGCGGGAAGTGTCTGTTCAGCAGGGGCGATCCGGGTTGGTCGACGGCGGAACTCCGTGCCGAAAGCGGCCGGTCCGCAGGGTTCAAGATGATTGCGGTGGGCATGTCAGGCGTAGCGCGCGTGCCCCCCACAGTCACGCGCCCGACCCGGAGGACTCAGTGAGCAGCAGCGCACCGATACGTAAGGCCGCCCTCGTCGTGACCAGTGCCGTCGCACTGGTCATCGCCACCGCGAGCAGCGCGTTTGCCGCCCCGCCGACAGCACTGCCCGCGAACGCGGACGCCATGGAACAGGCCTTCCAGCCGGCGTACGACTACGACACGGACGGCTGCTATCCCACGCCGGCCATCGGCGCGGACGGAACCATCGCACCCGGCCTCAACACCACGGGTGCGGTCAACGGCAGTTGCCGCGATGCGGTGGATCTGGACAACACCAACGGCTATGCCCGTTCCAAGTGCAACAACGGGTGGTGCGCGGTGATGTACGGGCTCTACTTCGAGAAGGACCAGGCGGTGGCCGGCAGCGGGCTCGGCGGGCACCGGCACGACTGGGAACACGTCGTGGTGTGGGTCCAGGACAACGAGGCACGCTACGTGTCCACCTCCGCCCACGGAGACTTCGACGTCCACGCAGGCGACCAGATCCGCTGGGACGGGACTCATCCCAAGATCGTCTATCATAAGGACGGTATCAGCACCCACTGCTTCCGCCCGGCGAATTCGAACGACGAGCCGCCGGAGAACCACTACCACGAATGGCGGTTCCCGAGTCTCGTCGGCTGGAACGGGTACCCGGCAGGACTGCGGGACAAGTTGGTCCAGGCGAACTTCGGCAGTGCGACCTTCGGCCTCAAGGACGGCAGTTTCGCCGCCCACCTGGCGAAGGCGCAGCCGGCCGGAATCCCGTTCGATCCCTACGCCTGACGCACGGGGACGGGGCGGGCGGGCTGTGCGAGCCCGCCCGCCCCGTCACGTTCAGCGCGCGGACAGCTCCGATGGAGCCTCCTGGATCATCCAGCCGTTGCCGTCCGGATCGGCGAAGGACATGAACGAATTCCAGGTGTCGCCCCTGCCTTCCTCCCAGCCCGTCACCCCCACATGCCGGATCGGGGAGACATCGACGCCGCGGCCCACCAACTCCTCGCGCGCGGCCACGATGTCCGTCACGCAGACCTGGAGCCCCTGCAGCGTGCCGGGCGCCATCGCCTTCTCGCCGGGAAACGCGGGCATACCCCGGAGCAGGGCGATCGAACACCGCGAGCCCGGAGGTGTCATCTGGATGATGCGCATACCCGGGGCGACCTCGTCGTCCAGATCCAGCTGGAAACCTGCCTTCTCGGTGTAGAACGCCTTTGCGCGGTCCATGTCGGTGACGGGGACCGGAATGACCTCGAGGGTCCAGTTCATGGAACCTCCTCAGCGGAGTCGGAGTGCCTGGCCGAGGGGATCGTCCTCGGTGCAGCCGGGACAGCGGGGCGCCGTGGTGAACAGAGGGCGGCGCACCGCGGGTATGCAGGATGACCCGGTCCGCTATGTCGCCGCCTGCGAGCTGTCCCGGAAGCCACCCCAGCCGTGCCAGCGGTCGATCTCGATCCAGGCGTTGACGCGGGCGCGGACCCGGTCCGCGTACGGCTGGCCGAGGTACTGCCGGGACAGCCGGTCGATGCCGGCAAGCCCCTCGTCGTCGCTCACCTCGACGACACGCCCGATCAGGGTCACATGGGTGTACCAGTCGGACTCGTCGAGCACGGTCAGGGTGACGCGCGGATCCCGGCGGACGTGCTCGAGGCGCTTGCGGCCCTCATCCATGTTGACCAGCACCCGCCCGTCGTCCCACAGGTACCAGGTGGCCGCCGACACCGGCTGCCCGTCCGAACGAAGGGTCGCGATCACAGCCGGGTTGGGCTTGCGCAGCATGGCTACCGCGTCGTCGGGAAGAGGCGGCTTCGACATGTTCTCTCCTCAGTCTGGTGCTGGGCACCCTCCCTGGCCGGACTCTTCGGAGGGCGTGTCTCCACGCTGCCACACGACGGGTGTGTCGTCCGGCATCGCCCCACGCCCCACGCCGCGCGTCCGCGGTGAGCAGCCGTACGGCGGCGGGGGATTGTCAGTGGCGGCTGTGATGCTGGGAGCATGGACGAACTGATGAGGCGCCGCGTCTACGGCGCCGACCACGACGACCCCGATCCGGGGCCCCGGCCCGGGCACGACTACGTGGAACTGGTGGCGGGTCCGCTGGACGGGCTGCTGCTGGACGTGACCGGCTGGCCGCAGCAGCGCCTCGCCGCAGGGGCCGCGCTCGGCACGGAGCTGGGGAGATTCGGTGCCGGAGGACGCGCCGTGTACGGCCCGGTAGCAGCCGACCCGAAGCGCTGGGCCTGGGAGGCGGACAGCCCGTGAGCCGGCCGCATCCCCACCGTGGGCCGCGACCGTGTCCGACACGGCCGGGAGGCCCGGCCGAGCTGTCCGTTCCGCCGGATGTACGTCGTAGTACAGCGTTCATGACAGGAGACACACCCGATGACAGATTCGAGCCCGTCAGCAGACCGCAGCCGCGGGGGAGTGGCCTGGCCGCTGGTCCACGCCGAACGGGCTGCGCTGGCGGCCGACCTGGCGGGCCTCTCCGACGCGCAGTGGACGACACGTTCGCTGTGCAGTGAACTGACGGTGCGTGAGGTACTGGCACACCTCACCGCAGGGGCGAGCCTCACCGCTGTGCGGTGGATGACAGGTGTGATCAGATGCCGCTTCGATTTCGACAAGCAGGTAGCCGTACGCCTGGCCGAACAGCTGGGAGTGTCTCCGGGCGAGACACTTGAGCGGTTCCGGCGTGTCGTACCGAGCACGACGAAACCGCCGCTCCCTGTCATAGCCATGCTCGGTGAGACGCTCGTGCACGGGGAGGACATCCGGCGCCCCTTGGGCATCCACCGCGACCACCCGGTCGAAACGGTCACACGGGTCGCCGACTACTACCAGGGGTCGGACCTGGTGGTCCTTGCCAAGGGACGCATCCGTGGCCTGCGCCTCGTCGCTCAGGACGGCCCCTTCACCACCGGTGCCGGACCTCTCGTGTCGGGAACGACCTTGGCTCTGGTGATGGCCATGACCGGGCGTGCGGCGTATCTCGACGACCTGGAGGGCGACGGGGTCGGCCTCCTTCGAGAGCGCGCGGCAACGGCGTGATCCGGCCTCGCTCGAAGGCCGAGGACCGTGAGGGGTTCCCCCGGTGCGGTGGTCGTTCCGCGACTGACGGGCAACCACCGCACGCGGTCCTACGGTGCGTCGTTGAGCGCCCCGGCCAGTTCACGCCATTCGGCCCGCGGCAGGCCACCGCCGCCCTCGTCGGCGGTGAGCACCTGGAGCGCCAGGTGATCGGCGCCCGCGTCGAAGTACTCCCTGGCCCGGGCCTGCACGTGCTCGGCGTCCCCGAGGGCGAAGAGTGCGTCGAGCAGCCGGACGCTGCCGCCACCGTCGAAGTCGCTCTCCTCGAATCCCAGGCGCAGCAGGTTGGCCGTGTAGTTGGGCAGCTGCAGGTACATCGACAGCATGTTCCGGGCGGTGGTGCGGGCCCGGTCGATGTCGGTGTCGAGGACCACCGACAGTTCCGGTGCGAGCAGCGCGTCGGGGCCGAGCGCTGTACGTGCCTCCGCGGTGTGTTCCGTGGTGACGAGGTAGGGGTGTGCGCCCAGCGCGCGGCCGGAGGCGAGGTCCAGCATCTTCGGGCCGAGCGCGGCGAGGACCCGGCTCCCTTCGCCCACCGGCGGGGCCGCGGCGTCGAGGGCGTCCAGATAGGCGACCATCGCGCTGTACGGCTTCGCGTACTGCGGCACCATCGGGCCGTGGCTGACACCCAGGCCGAGCACCAGCCGCCCGCGCCGGCGTGCGTCGATCGTGGCGATCCCCGCGGCCACCTCCTCGGCGGTGTGGTCCCAGATGCTCAGGATGCCGGTGGCCACGGTGACCGAGCGGGTGGCGGCGAGGACCGCTGCGGCGTCCTCGACCGAGGGATTGCCCCCGATCCAGAGCGTTCCGTACTTCAGGTCTTCGAGCTCGGCGGCCGCTTCCGCGATCGCTTCCCTGCCGGCGTCGTCCGTTCGCGACCCGTGCAGGGCGCTGCTCCAGATGCCGACCCGTCCGAATGTCTCGCGCTTCTCAGAAGTCATGGTGTGATCAACAGCGATCCGGACCAGCTATTCCCGGCCGGGCGGGGTTCATCCGAATGGAGCTGGAGACATCATCTTCCGGAACCGGGCCCCGAGCCGGGAGGCGGCCGTCCCCCCCGGAGGGGCGCCTCGGCGGGCTCCGTTTCGCGGACGTTCACGGTGTCCTCACCGCGGGTCCTCGTCCGTGCCGGATCCCCAGGGTTGGCTTCGCGTCGTCCGGTCCGACGCAACAGACGAGGCACACATGTCCCTGAGGCACGCAGTCGCCGGCCTGGCCCTCCTTCCCGCACTCGCTGTTCCGGCGTCTGCGCAGGCGGCCGTGGCCCCCCATGAACGCGAGCCGGTTCGCGGGGCCGCGTTCGACCTGCAGGCCCACCGCGGAGGCCTCGGACTGACCACGGAAGGGTCTCTGGAGGGTTTCGCCAAGGCGATCCGCCTGGGTGTCAGCACCCTGGAGCTGGATACCCAGGTCACCAGGGACCGGAAGGTCGTCGTGACGCACGACCGGCAGGTCAGCGCTCAGAAGTGCAGGGACACCGGGCCGCTGGAAACCGGGGACCCGATGTATCCGTATGTCGGCAAGTACATCAAGGACCTGACGCTCGCCCAGGTCAGGACGATGAACTGCGGGTATCAGCAGCTGCCCGGATTCCCCGAGCAGGAGCAGGTCAAGGGCTTCCGCATGGTTGAACTGAGGGACGTGCTCGGCCTCGTGAAGAGCTACAAGGCCAAGCGGGTCAAGCTGAACATCGAGACGAAGGTGGAGGCCGGGGCACCGGAGCAGACCGCGCCGCGGCGGCTGTTCGTACGCCGCGTCTTCGAGGAGATCCGCCGTTCCGGCATCCAGAGGCAGGTTTCCGTCCAGTCCTTCGACTGGGGGGCGTTGAAGGAGATGCACAGGCTCGCACCGGCCTACCCCCTGGTGGCGCTGACGAACTACGACTTCCTTGAGGTAGGGAAGCCCGGAGCCTCTCCCTGGCTCGGCGGGATCGACGCCGACGACTTCGGCGGAGACTTCGTGAGGGCTGCGGCTTCCGTTCCCGGTGTGACCGCACTGTCCCCGAACTACGGCTTCCCGCAGAACGGCACGATCGCGGACCCCGCCTTCCGGTTCTATCCCGACAGGAAGATGATCCACGACGCCCACCGGCGCGGACTGAAGGTCGTTCCCTGGACCTGTGACGACCCGGCCACCATCGAGGCGCTCATCGACATGGGCGTCGACGGGATCATCACCGACTACCCCGACCGTGTGAGGGACATCATGGCGGCCCGCGGGATGCGCCTGCCCACGGCGTATCCGGCGCCACGTCACTGAGGCCCGGCGGGGCGTCGCCGAACTGCGGGACGCCGCAACTCCGCGTCGTGGGTCCCGAACACCAGAGGCGGGACGCGCGACCGGCATGTTCGCCGCAACCGATGAGGGGAGCGGTCACCGTCCGCGCGGCCGCGAGTCCGGCAGCCCTGCCGACCCGGCCGCTACGAAACGGTTGTGGGCCGGACTGCGTCAGGTGGGCCCGACGACGCGCGCATCAGCTATCCGGCCGACGCCGCGGCTCCATCGCCCTTCGCGGACGCGACGGGGCTGTAGTAGACGGAGCGTCCCTGCTTGGAGCGCTCCAGCAGCCCGTGCGCGACCCCTTGCTCAAGGGTGTTGCGCACGACGGTGACCTGGGTCGTGCGCTGAGGGTAGGCATCGGCCAGGGCGGCGGCCACTTCGGCGGCGGACTTCGGTTCCCGCTGGTCCGCGAGATATCCGGTGACCAGCTCGCGCCACGTCGGCTCGCCGGCACCCTTGGGAGCTGCCGCTCCCTTGTCGGCGGTCCGCTGCTTGGCGCGGACCCGGGCCTTCGGCTCGTCCCCCTTCCGGGACGTGGCCTTCCCCTTGGCGCGACGAGCGGCGGGCACGGAGGCCGCAGCCTTGCGGCCCTTGCCGGCGGACTTTCCGTTACCGCCGAGCACCTCCTGCATCTTGACCAGGATCTGCTCGCCCTCTTCCAGACGGACGAGCTCGTCCTGCAGCCGGGTCAGCTCGGCACGCGTACGTTCCTGTTCGCTCCGGTTCGCCGCCAGGTCATCCGTGATCCGCTGTGCATAGTCTGCGCTGATGGTGGATGTGAGAGTGTTTTCGGACATCTGTCCTCGTCTTCCGTCGTGTCTCAAACATGCGTGGCGGTCGATGTTACCGACACAGATGAAGGTATCGCCCCAGTGGATACCGATTCGCCATGGGTGCGGACAGGCTTCTGCACGCGACTGTCGGCAGCCGGGAGTGAGCCACTTCCGGGCACACGAGGCGCAACAGTGCCGAGGTGCTGCGGTGTTGGCTCGAAACAGCGCATAGGAGACCGCGGTCGGAGCGCGGGAGGGGGAGTCGTCTCGTCTCGTCGCGTGCCGTAGGAGTGAGTCAGGGGCACCGGACGTACACATCGCGTCGTTGCTCTCTGGTGGGGGGCGGTTTCGCCATGTAGCGTCACTGCCAGATGTCGTGGTTCGCCGTACCAGCCCGCGCTTCGGTGCGGGCGTTTTGCTGTACCGGTACGGATCATGGCGCCTCCGGGGCCGCGTGGTGCGGATTCGGATCTCAACGGGAAGGCACGAGCATGGCCAGCGGAACCGTCAAGTGGTTCAACGCCGAAAAGGGTTTCGGCTTCATCCAGCAGGACGGCGGCGGGCCGGACGTCTTCGCGCACTACTCCGCCATCAACGCCACCGGCTTCCGTGAGCTCCAGGAAGGCCAGGCAGTCACCTTCGACGTCACCCAGGGCCAGAAGGGCCCGCAGGCGGAGAACATCACGACCGCCTGAGCCCGTAGGTCGAGTCGGTCCAGGCCCTCGGAGCACGATCCGGGGGCCTGAACCGGTGTCAGCCGGTGCGGACGTGCGTGGGGAGCGGACGGACCGCCGTGCCCCTCCCCGGATGCCGATGACATGGGGAGCCTCCTCGCCACTTGCCCGAGAGGGTGTTCCGGACTCAGGCCGGGTATGAATCCGACGCGTAGGCCCGGAGCCGGGTCCGTCGGCCGAACGGTGATGCGGCGACATGCCGGATCTCCCGACCCGCCCATCGAGGAGTCAGCAAGTGGAACCAGGCGAGGACATGGGCACCGGAGACCAGCAGGCCCAGGTGATCGTGGTGGGGGCGGGACCGGCAGGTTCGGCTGCGGCGCTGCACCTGGCGCGGGCCGGTGTGGACGTCACCCTGCTCGAGAAGGGCACCTTCCCTCGGGACAAGGTGTGTGGGGACGGCCTCACTCCGCGAGGCGTGCAGCAACTGGTGCGTATGGGCGTCGACATCGACGCTCCGGGCTGGATGCGGACCAAGGGCATGAGGTGGGTGTGCGGAGGCCGTCAGGTGCACATCGACTGGCCCAGCTCCGGCAGCCACCCGGACTTCGGACTCACTCGTTCCCGGCACGACTTCGACGACATCCTGGTTCGGCAGGCCGTTGCCGCCGGTGCCCGGTTGTGCCTCGGAACGAAGGCGACGGGCCCCCTGACGGACCGTGCCGGACGCATCATCGGTGTGAGCACCGTAGCCGGAGCTGGCAAGCGGCCGAAAAACTATCACGCCCCCCTGGTCATCGCCGCCGACGGTGCCTCCGCCCGAACAGCGCTGGCTATGGGGCTGGAGCGCGATCCGGGCAAACCCATGGCCACCGCGGCTCGCCGTTACTACCGCAGCGAGGCCCGCACCCACGACCCCTATCTGGAGCTCTGGGCCGATCTCATCTGTTCCCGTACCGGCCGGGATCTGCCGGGATACGGATGGATCTTCCCGCTCGGTGACGGCCGCGTGAACGTGGGCCTGGGCGCACTGCCGCACCGCGGTCACGGCACGGTCGATCTGCGGGCCACCATGGACCGATGGCTGTCACGGATGCCCTCGCACTGGGAACTGCGGGAGGAGAACGCCGACTCGCCGTTGCGCAGCGCCGCGCTGCCCATGGGTTTCAACCGCACACCGCAGTACCGTCGCGGACTTCTGCTGGTCGGGGACAGCGGCGGCATGGTCAGTCCGTGGAGTGGTGAAGGCATCGTCCAGGCCATGGAGGCGGGTGAGGTGGCCGCCGAGACGGTCGCTCTCGCTCTGCACCGGCCGGACGGTCCTGGCCGTGAGCGGGCTCTGCATCAGTACGCGAGCGAAGTGAACCGGCGTTGGGGGCGTTACTACCGGCTCGGCAACACCATCGCCGATCTCGTGTTCGCTCGTTACGGTTACCGACCGCTCCTCAACCGCCGGGTCATGGCCTCACCCACCCTGGTGCGCACCCTCGCCCGGTTGCTCACACATGGAACCGACGCACCCTCGGACGACCTGATCGACAGTGTTGTCCGAGGCGTCGTACGGATGGTGCCCGCACCGAGGACCCGACCCGGGCGAGCTTTCGACGCGTCCCGTCGGTAACCCCTGCCCTTTCCGGCGGGCCCGGTCCCGGTGAGCGCCTTCAAGTGATCACCGCCGGTGGACCATGGTGCCGTGATACGTCCCTATGACCTGTCCGAGTGGGAGCTCGTCCGGCCGGTGCTGCCCGACTCATCACTCCTGATGTGGGCGTGCGGGGTGACGAACGAGATCAGTCCATGTCCTCCTCGTCCTCCTCCATGCTCGCGTACCCGGAGTGGAACAGCGCGGAGAAGCTGGGGTACTTCGTCGTGTCGCCGTACTTCGGTGCGAACTCGTAGGCGGCCCACTCGCCGTCCGGCCCGACGTCGGTCGGATCGAGCAGCCAGAAGTCCTCGCCCCGGGCGATTTCGACGGACCGGCGGAACAACTGAACATCGTCCTCGTTGCCGGGTATCGAGTCGTAGATCTCGGTCACGCGGCTGCCGGCCTCGCTGTCCCGCATCCACACGACGCGGCCGCACGGGTGGACGTCGTCCACCCAGCGATCCAGGCGCGTCCACCCGTCGCTGGCCGAGAAGAATCCCCGCAGACTCGGTGGGAACCGCACTCCGAGCCGCTCCTCGGATGCCACCAGGGCTTCCTCCCGAGCAGGGGCTTCACCCAGCCACGGCTCAACCCGTTCCCCTCGATCCAGGGCCTCCAGCTGGTCGTCGTCCAGCAGATCGACCAACTCTTCATCGTCGGCACAGACCTTCACGTACAGCTCGCCGTATCGCTCCAGAAAGGCACGCCACTCCTCCGGCGTGGTCAGAACAGCGGCAACTTCATTCTCTTCAGGCTCAGTTGTCTCACTCACACCGATCATGGTGTCAGGTGGGTACGACAATGCCGTTGGCTGCCGGCCGAACTCCGTGCGAGGTGTGACTGGGCGGAATATCTGTCACCTGGGCGCGATACTGTCACTCGGTGTGGCAGAGGGCTTCATCCGGTGAGCTGGGGCGTACCGAAGCCGGCCCGCCGTAGGTCGCGGAGCAACGCGATCTCCACCATGTGGTGGATGAATTCGAGGTTGGCCCCCGCCAGTACGGCGACGAACGGGTCGCCGGGGTCGGAGCCGTACGGGTACTGCGAGAAGCCGACCGTGTCGAGCTGCTCGTCGGTGAGGGAGGCGACGCTGTCGCGCCAGCGGTCGATCAGATCCCAGAACCTCTGGAGGGCGAGTGCGGCGGACGGGGTGAAGTCGACCAGCAGCTTCGGATCCTGCCGTCGCGCACCGAAGGTCCACTCCCATTGGCCCGCGAAGCAGGAGTGCAGGTGACCCAACCGCCAGGCGATGGTGGTCACCGGCGTTCTGTCGGGCTCCGGTTCACCGGTGTGGGCCAGGACCTGTTCGACCCGCTCGACGCTCACGCTCCAGTCATCAGCGATCTTCGTGACCGGCATTCCGCCGGCAGCCTGCCGGGAGACCTCGGCGTACTCGTTCGCCGGGATGTCCGGGGCGCCCTTGTCGAGCAGCCAACCGCCAGGCCCGTACGCCCTGGGCGTCGCTGCCTCGTCGCGGCGTCGTACCGACCAGCAGCCGGCCACCGGCTCCCATAGGTACTCCTCGTCACCGAGCCCCGTCAGCCGCACCTCGGCCATCTCCCTGGCCTGGTCGAACTGTTCGAGCAGTACGTCCAGACGGTCGGTCCGCGCGCCCTCGTTCTCCATGTCCGGCTCCCCTCGGCGGCGCTCCGCGCGTCACTGTGCTCAGGCGGAAGCTAATAGCTCACCCCATCCGACGCCACCGATTTCCCCGACCGCTCAGGCGAGGGCGGTGACCAGGACGGCGAAGGCGGCGATGATGACGGCGACGCGGACGTAGTGGAAGCGGTCCCAGCGATTCATCTGTTCCTTCCAGTCGTCAGGCCGGTTCTCGGCGGTCCAGGTCTTGCCCCGGTTGTTGATCGGGACGAGCAGCAGGAGCGACATGACCACGCTGAGCGTCAGCAGCACGCCGGCGGTGACGACGAGTCCGGCGCCCGCACGGTGCCATCCGGCGATGGCCCACACCGCGACGAGGGCGAGCGAGCCGATGTACCAGAACGGCATGACGGCTCCGAGCATCCGGCCGCCGTGGCTTCGGCCGCGTTGGCTGCTGTCGTCGGGTAGGGCGTCGAGGATCGGATTGATCACGAAGGCTACGGAGAACTCCACTCCCACCATCAGGCCGACAATCACGGTGGTGGCGATCTCAAGTGCGTCGAGCATGACTGCCCCTTCTGAATCTAGTGTTGCTAGATGATGAGGCAACGCTAGTGCTGCTGCCGCTTGATTGTCTAGCGGTGCTAGAATCGGCGCATGTCGGTACAGGAACGCAAGGAACGTGAACGGGCGGGCCGCGAGCGCCTCATCGTGGCGACGGCTCGTGAACTCGCCGAGCAGCAGGGCTGGGACGCGGTCACCACCCGTCGGCTCGCCGAGCGCATCGAGTACAGCCAGCCCGTCCTCTACAGCCATTTCCGCGGCAAGCGTGAGATCATCGGCGCCGTCGCTCTGGAGGGCGCCGCCGAAATGGCCGCAGCGCTGCGGGTCGCGGCTTCCGCCGCGGACGGCCCGCGCGCCCGGGTCACCGCCCTCGCCCGCGTCTATCTCGACTTCGCCGACCTGAATCCGGCGGTCTACGACGCCATGTTCCAGCTCGACGGCGGCCTGGTGTTCGCGGACGAGGAGACCCCGGAGCCCTTGAAGAACGCCTTCGCCGCCCTGCTGGAGACGCTCGGTGAGGTCGCGGGGGACGGCGTCCACCCGGCACTGTTCACCGAGGTGTTCTGGGCGGCCCTGCACGGGCTGGCGACCCTGACCCGGGCGGGACGGCTGCCCGGAGTGGACGCCGAGCGGAGAGCCGAACTGTTGGTGGACCGGCTCGCCGTGGTCTGAGCGTCGTACGGCAGGGCAGCGGGGGTTTTCGGGCCCGGCTGCCTGACCGCGGCATCACTTCAGATCACTCGCGATCGGAGCGGGCACGGGCCTCCGGCAAGGAGGGGCGCCGAAACCGAGAGCCGGTGGCGTCACCGTTCGCCCAGCGGACCCGCGCCTACTTCCTCGTACGGGTGCACGTGCACCCGCCGCCGTCGACTCACCCGTCTCAGGTGCCGGTCGGCCGGAAACGGTTGATGGCGTCGATGTGCCGGGCGCGCATGACCGGGTCACTGACGCCCAGTCCCTCGTGCGGGGCGAGGGCGAGGACGCCGACCTTGCCCTGGTGCAGGTTGTGATGGACGTCGTACGCGGCCTGGCCGGTGTCCTCCAGGGAGTACACCTTGGAGAGCGTCGGGTGGATCCTGCCCTTGGCGACAAGCCGGTTCGCCTCCCAGGCCTCGCGGTAGTTGGCGAAGTGCGAGCCGATGATCCGTTTCAGCGACATCCACAGGTAGCGGTTGTCGTACTCGTGGTGGAAGCCGGAGGTCGAGGCGCAGGTGACGATCGTGCCGCCCTTGCGGGCGACGTACACACTCGCGCCGAAGGTCTCGCGGCCCGGGTGCTCGAAGACGATGTCGGCGTCCTCGCCGCCGGTGAGCTCACGGATGCGCTTGCCGAACCGCTTCCACTCGCGGGGGTCCTGCTCGCGCTCGTTCTTCCAGAACGCGTAGCCCTCGGCGCTGCGGTCGATGATCGACTCGGCGCCCATCGCACGGCAGATGTCCGCCTTCCGCTCGCTGGAGACGACGCAGATCGGGTTCGCTCCGCCCGCGAGGGCGAACTGGGTCGCGTACGAGCCGAGTCCGCCGCTCGCGCCCCATATCAGAACATTGTCGCCCTGCTTCATGCCGGCGCCGTTGCGCGAGACCAGCTGGCGGTACGCGGTCGCGTTGACCAGGCCGGTGGAGGCGGCCTCCTCCCAGCTCAGGTGCTTCGGTTTGTGCATGAGCTGATTGGACTTGACGAGGGCGAGCTCGGCGAGCCCGCCGAAGTTGGTCTCGAAGCCCCAGATGCGCTGCTCCGGGTCGAGCATCGTGTCGTTGTGCCCGTCCGAGGACTCCAGCTCCACGGACAGGCAGTGCGCGACGACCTCGTCGCCCGGCCGCCAGGCGTTCACGCCCGGCCCGACGCGGAGCACCACCCCCGCGAGGTCGGAGCCCAGGACGTGGTAGGGCAGGTCGTGACGCTTCGCCAAAGCGTTCGATCTCCCGTAGCGCTCCAGGAAGCCGAACGTCGGCAGCGGCTCGAAGAGGGAGGACCACACGGTGTTGTAGTTGATGGAGGACGCCATGACGGCGACGAGAGCCTCACCCGGCCCGAGGTCGGGGGTGGGCACTTCGGAGACGTGCAAGGACTTCCGGGGGTCCTTCGCCGCCGACACCATCTCGGCGAACATATCGGTCTCGTCCTTGCGCACCACCACCCCCCGATAGCTCTCCGGGACGGGGAGGTTCCCGAAATCGGCCGGACTTCCGGAGCCGGAGAGTATGGCGTCGACGATTCTGTCCACTGTGTCACCTTCGCTTGCGTGATTGCCTGACGTGGTGTGTGTCCCTGCGTGCTTCGTTCCCCTACCGCTCCGCCGTGGTCTCCATGAGCCGCACAAGGGGTTCCCACCAGGCCCGGTTGTCCCGGTACCAGGCGACGGTGCCCTCCAGGCCCTCGGCCAGGTGGTGCCGGGCAGCCCACCCCAGCTCGGTGCGGATCTTCCGGGTGTCCACCGAGTACCGGAGGTCGTGGCCCTGGCGGTCGGGTGCGGGATGCACCATGCTCCAGTCCGCTCCGCAGGCCGACAGCAGACGCTCCGTCAGGTCTCGGTTCGTCAGCTCCTCGCCGGCCCCGATGTTGTAGATCTCCCCGGCCCGGCCTGCGCGGAGTACCGCGATCAGGGCGTGGCAGTGGTCCTCGACGTGCAGCCAGTCCCGGACGTTGAGCCCGTCGCCGTAGAGCGGGACCTTGAGGCCCTCCAGCAGCCGGGTGGTGAACAGCGGAATGATCTTCTCGGGGAACTGGTAGGGCCCGTAGTTGTTGGAACACCGGGTGACCCGCACGTCGAGGCCGTACGTCCGGTGGTACGACAGCGCGATCAGATCGGAGCACGCCTTCGACGCGGAGTAGGGGGAGGTGGGCTGCAGCAGGTGCTCCTCCGGCCACGACCCCTCCGCCACCGATCCGTAGACCTCGTCGGTGGACACGTGGAGGAAGGTCGTTCCCTTCCGGAGCGCCGCGTCCAGGAGCGTCTGCGTCCCCAGGGCGTTCGTGCTGACGAACTCGGTGGCGCCGGACAGGGAACGGTCGACGTGCGACTCGGCGGCGAAGTGCACCACGGTGTCCTGGCCGGGCACCAGCGTGGAGACGAGCTCCGCGTCCCGGATGTCGCCCTGGACGAATTCGAACCGGGGGTCGGCGGCCACAGGGGTCAGATTCTCCCGGTTGCCCGCGTAGGTGAGGGAGTCGAGCACGGTGACGGCCGAGACCCCGAGTGGGTCCTCGGTGCCGAGCAGCATCCGGACGAAACAGGATCCGATGAAGCCGGCGCCGCCGGTGACGAGAATTCTCATGGGGTGATCTGCACCTCGCTGTGGTCTCCGAGGACGAGACGATGGGTTCGGGAAAGGTGGTCCGCGCGGCCCACCCGGGCGTCCCTGCCGATCAGGGAGGCCTCTATCCGGCCGACCCCCTCGATCGTGGAACCCGCCAGCACGATCGAGAACTCGATCTCACTGGCGTCGATCACGCAGTCCGCGCCGACCGATGTCGACGGGCCGATGTACGAGGCGGTCACCCGCGCACCGGCGCCGATCACGGCCGGGCCGACGATCCGGGAACGGGAGACCACGGCGCCGTGCTCGATCCGGACCCGGCCGATGATCTGGCTCTCCGCGTCCACGGTCCCGTCCACGCGCGGCTCCAGCAGCTCCAGCACCGCACGGTTGGCCTCCAGCATCTCGGAGACGCTCCCGGTGTCCTTCCAGTAACTGTTGATCATGGTCGAACGTACGCGGAACTCCTGGTCGACGAGCCACTGGAGCGCGTCGCTGATCTCCAGCTCCCCGCGCGCCGACGGGGTGATGGCCCGCACCGCCTCGTGTACCGCGGGGGTGAAGAGGTAGACGCCGACCACGGCCAGATCGCTGGCCGGATTCGTCGGCTTCTCCACCAGTCGGACGACGTGCCCACGGGCGTCGAGTTCCGCGACGCCGTAGGCGCTGGGGTTCTCCACGCGCGTGAGCAGGATGCCGGCGTCGGGCCGCTCGGTCCGGAAGTTGTGGATCAGGTCCTGGATTCCGCCGAGGATGAAGTTGTCGCCCAGGTACATCACGAAGTCGTCCTCGGCGAGGTAGTCGCGTGCCACGAGCACCGCGTGGGCCAGGCCGAGCGGTCTGTCCTGGGGAATGTAAGTGATCTTGGCGCCGAACCCGCCGCCGTCGCCGAGCGCGGCACGGATCTCGTCGGCGGTGTCGCCGACGATCACCCCGATGTCGGTGACACCGGCGTCCACGAGCATTTCGATGCCGTAGAAGAGAACGGGTTTGTTGGCCACCGGAACGAGCTGCTTGGCGCCGGTGTGGGTGATCGGACGCAGCCTGCTGCCAGTGCCGCCCGCGAGTACGAGTGCCTTCATGCCGGATAGTCCTTGCCCTGCTCGACCCCCATGGAGCAACCGGGCGGGTGCGTCCGAGCCGTGACGGGGGAGAGACACGGATCGGGCAGTGGAAAGGCTCTCGCCGTGCCGGCGCGGAATGCTGAACCCCTCGGGAAGCTACGCATGTGCGGCCGTCCGGGGAACCCCTACCGTCTCGTGCGGCCCATGCGTTCCAGCCCCGAACTCCCAGCCGGCACAGGCGGCGGACGATAGGGGTTTCGCACCGGCCGGTCGATGACCGGCCGGGCTGCCCGTGGGCAGGGGCCTACGGACTTCCGGCCGGAACGCCCCGAACGCCGGGACCACGTGACGCTACGACGCCGTCGCGGGCGGCTGCCCCGCCGTACGGGACACGCGTCCGGGCGTGTGCGCGGGCGCGAGCACGGCGATCGCGGTTCGTACGAGCCCGGACCCGACCAGCCACCGCCCGGTGAACCCGGTCAACGGGTCGCCGGACGTGGTGTGGCCGGGCACCAGCAACCGTGCCTCGAAGGAACCCCCGGGATCGATCACGATGTCCGCCTCCTCGAAGGCCAGCCACCGGCCGGTCAGCGGGAACCACGCCTTGTAGACGCTCTCCTTCGCGCTGAACAGCAGCCGATCCCAGTGCACCTCGGGCCGCTCCCGGCGCAGCGACTCGTGCCGCTCGTGCTCCGCCGGCAGCGCGATCGCGTCGAGAACGCCCTCGGGGAGTGCCCCGTGGGGCTCCGCGTCGACACCCACGGACCGGAATTCCGAGGCGAGACCGACCACCGCCGCCCGGTAGCCCACGCAGTGCGTCATGCTGCCGACCACCCCGCCCGGCCACTGCGGCGCCCCGCGCACCCCCGGCACCAACGGGGCCGGGGGCACGCCCAGTTCGGCCATGGCCCGCCGGGCACAGTGGCGCACCGTGGTGAACTCCAGCCGCCGCTTGTCCACGGCCGGGGCGATCACCGCCTCCTCCTCCGGGTACAGAGTGGCGTCCGGCGTGTCCTCGTACGTCTCCGCCACACTCAGCCCGCCGGGGAGGATGGTACGGAGCACGTCAGCTCCCGGCCGTGGCCGACGGCGCCAGTCGGTCGGCGATCGTCCCGATGACGGCCGGTGCGTGCGCGTTCAGGTAGAAGTGGCCGCCCGGGTACACGTTCATCTCGAACGGGCCCGTGGTGTGGTCCGCCCACCGGCTCACCTCGTCGACGGTCGCCTTCGGGTCGGCGTCGCCGGTCGACGCGTACACCGGAACCGACAGCGGGGAACCGGGACGGTACCGGTAGGTCTCCGCGGCCTTGTAGTCCGAGCGGATCGACGGCAGCACCATCCGCAGTACCTCCTCGTCGTCCAGGAGGTTCGACTCAGTGCCGTTCAGCCGCTTGATCTCGGCGATCAGCCCGTTGTCGTCACGCTCGTGGACCCGCTCGTCCCGGTGAGCGGAAGGCGCTCTGCGGCCTGACACGAACAGGGCGGCCGGCGGGGTGCCGCGCTCCTCCAGCCGCAGGGCCAGCTCGAACGCGAGCGACGCGCCCATACTGTGCCCGAACAGCGCCAACGGCTTGTCCGTGTACGGCCGTACGACATCGACCAGCAGGTCCGCCAGGTCGTGCAGGGACTCCACGCACGCTTCCGTGCGGCGGTCCTGGCGGCCGGGATACTGCACGGCGAGGGCCTCGACGCGCGGCGAGAGACTGCGCGACACCGGGAAGTAGTACGTGGCGGAGCCGCCCGCGTGCGGCAGGCAGAGCAGCCGCACCGGAGCGTCGGGTGCAGGGTGGAAACGCCTGACCCACAGATCGCTCTTGTCAGCGGTCGATATCATCGTTGCTCTCTTTCCTTCACCGGAGAACAGGCCCCACGCCCCCATGTGCGCGGACTTGAGGATGCCCTGAAACTCGCAGCAGCGCACGGACCCGGACAACCCCTAACCCCCGCGCGGGTGCGACGCGCCGCCGCCGGACGCCGCGTCCCCGCCCAGCGGTTAGGGGTTGAGGCTAGGGGTGCGTACGCCAGTAGCGTGACGGCGCGGGGCAGGTCGGCTCCGGACGCGCGGTAGGGGTGGCGGAATGACGGAACTCGAGGCGGAACGCAGGGCGCGCTACCAGGCGACCGTCGTTCAGGACTTCCTGCGCACGGCGGCCGCGGGAGGCGATCCGTACGCGGGAATCCTTCTGGTGCCGGACGATCCCTATCCGCTCTACGACGAGATCCGCGCACGGGGGACACTCGACCGGAGCGCGGTCGGCGCCTGGACGACCACCAGCCACCGCGTCGCCAACCAGATCCTGCGCGACCGACGGTTCGGCGTACGAAGGGCCGACGGCACCAAGGCCCCCGAATTCATGCCGTTCGACAACTCGATGCTCGGCCTGGACCCGCCCGACCACTCCCGCCTGCGCAAGCTGGCCACGCCCTCGCTCAACCCGAGGCGGCTCACCCACTGGCAGCCGCATGTGGAGCGCTTCACCGACGAGCTCCTCGACGAGATGCTGGCGGGCCGCGACCGGGTCAACTTCATGCGGTCCTTCGCCCAGCAGCTCCCGCTGCGGGTGATCGGGGACCTCGTCGGCATCCCGCCCCGGCACCGGCGGCTGTTCTTCCGGCTCAGCCGCCGCATGGCCTATCTGCTCGACGGCGTCGCCACCGTAGCTGCCGCGCAGGACGCCATGGCGGCCATCACCGAGATGACGGTCATGTTCCACGACATCGTCGCCGAGCGGCGTGCCGACCCTCAGGACGACCTGATCAGCGACCTCCTTCCGGCGGTGGACGACGGACGGCTGACCATGGACGAGCTGGTCCCCCTGTGCATGTTCCTGCCGCTGGCCGGCACCGAGACCACCGTCAACCTGATAGGCAACGGCCTGCTCGCACTGCTCGGACATCCCGAACAATGGCAGATGCTGGTGGCCGACCCTTCGCTGGCGCCGGCGGTCGTCCGCGAGACCCTGCGGTTCGACACCCCCGTTCAGCAGTACCGGCGTATCGCCCACACGGACATCGAGCTGGAGGGCCGGCTGGTCGCCGCCGGCGAGGAGGTGGCGATCTGCGCCGGGGGAGCGAACCGGGACCCCGAGGTGTACGCCGACCCCGGGCGGTTCGACATCACCCGGGACCCGGGCCCGGAGAACCTGTCCTTCTCGGCCGGCATCCACTTCTGCCTCGGCGCCGCGCTGGCCCGCATGGAGGCGGAGATCGCCCTGGCCGCGATCGCCGCCCGGGTGCCGGACATCCGTCGCGCGGGACCGGTGCGCAGGCGGGGATCCTTCATCGTCCGGGGCATGCTCCAGTTCCCCGTCAGCCTGCGCTGAGCGCCTCCGGCAGGCGTGAAGTGCCCCTCCGGGATAAGGGGCGGCCTCCCCGGCTAGGGGTTGTCCGGCTTCACGGCGTCTCCATAGCGTGCGGTCGCGGACGTTCCGGAAGGATCGACCGCGGCAGGGCGGCTCCGGGTGGACCGTGGCCGATGGGGAGCCTGGGAGGTGCCGGCAGATGGCAGACGAAGAGACGCTCCGCGAGTACCTCAAGTTGGTCACGGCGGATCTGCGTCGTACCCGGCAGAGGCTTCGCGACCGCGAGACCGCCGACCAGGAGCCGATCGCGATCATCGGCATGAGCTGCCGCTACCCGGGCGGAGTCAACTCACCCGAAGACCTTTGGCAGTTGGTGTCCGAAGGGCGTGACGCCATCTCCGGGTTCCCCGACGACCGGGGATGGGACCTCGCTCGTCTCTTCGAAGGCGACGCGGACGGCTCCGGACACAGTCATGCCCGGGAAGGCGGCTTCGTCCACGACGCGGACGAGTTCGACGCCGACTTCTTCGGCGTGTCCCCACGCGAGGCACTGAGCATGGACCCGCAGCAGCGCCTGCTGCTGCGCGCCGCATGGGAGGCGTTCGAGCACGCCGGCATCGACCCGCACTCCGTCCGAGGCAGCCGTACCGGAGTGTTCGCGGGCACCAACGACCAGAGCTACCTGCGTCTCCTCGCTGGCGAACCCGGCACCGAGGGATACCAGTTGACCGGCGGCGCGACCGCCGTGGTGTCCGGCCGCGTCTCCTACACCCTCGGCCTGGAAGGGCCCGCGGTCACCGTGGACACCGCCTGCTCCTCCTCGCTGGTCGCCCTCCACCTGGCCTGCAGGTCGGTGCGCAGCGGCGAGAGCACCCTCGCGCTGGCCGGCGGCGTCACCGTCATGGCCACACCCGGCGTCTTCACCGAGTTCAGCAAGCAGCGAGGGCTCGCCGCCGACGGCCGTTGCAAGTCGTTCTCGGCGGACGCGGACGGCACCGGCTGGTCCGAGGGCGTCGGCCTCCTCCTGGTGGAACGGCTGTCCGACGCCGTCGCCAACGGCCACGAAGTGCTGGCCGTGGTGCGCGACTCGGCCGTCAACCAGGACGGCGCCTCCAACGGGCTCACCGCCCCCAACGGCCCCTCCCAGCAGCGAGTCATCCTCCAGGCGCTCGCCGGAGCCCACCTCTCCCCGTCCGATGTCGACGTCGTCGAGGCGCACGGCACCGGCACCAAGCTCGGCGACCCCATCGAGGCGCAGGCCCTGCTCGCCGCCTACGGCCAGGACCGGCCCGAAGGGCGTCCGCTGCTGCTCGGCTCGGTCAAATCCAACATCGGGCACGCGCAGGCCGCGGCCGGCGTCGCCGGCATCATCAAGATGGTGCAGGCCCTGCGCCACGAAGAGCTGCCCCGGACCCTGCACGTCGGCGAACCGACGTCCGAGGTCGACTGGGCGGCGGGCGCGGTCGAACTCCTCACCGAGCCGAAACCCTGGCCCAGGGGCGAGCGCTCCCGCCGCGCGGGCATCTCCGCGTTCGGCGTCAGCGGCACCAACGTGCACACCATCATCGAGGAAGCGCCCGCTGCTTCCGAGGCGGCCGAGGAGGCGTCCCGGGCATCGGGGCCGGTCGAGCAGGACATCGCCGCAAGCCCGACGGCGTGGCTCCTGTCCGGCCGCTCCGCCGACGCGCTGCGCCGGCAGGCCGAGCGGCTGCTGCCGGTGGCGGCCCAGGCCGCGCCGGCCGATGTGAGCTTCTCACTGGCCACCACACGGGCCTCCCTGGACCACCGCGCCGTCGTGCTCGGCGACGACCGCGACCAGCTGCTGGCGGGCCTCCGTGCCCTCGCCGACGGCGAGGACGCGCCGTCCCTGGTGCGCGGGGAGGCGGGTACGGGTTCCCTGGCCCTGCTGTTCACGGGTCAGGGGTCGCAGCGGGTGGGCATGGGGCGGGAGCTCTACGATACGTTCCCGGTGTTCGCGGACGCTTTTGACGCGGTGTGCGCCCGGGTGGATCTGGGACGTCCGCTGCGTGAGGTGGTGTTCGAGGACGGCGCGGCGCTGGGGCGGACGGTCTACGCGCAGGCTGGTCTGTTCGCTCTTGAGGTGGCGTTGTTCCGGCTTCTGGAGTCGTGGGGTGTGGCTCCGGATGTGCTGGTGGGTCATTCGGTCGGCGAACTGGCGGCTGCTCATGTCGCCGGTGTGCTGTCGCTGGATGATGCCTGCCGGCTGGTCTCCGCGCGTGGCCGGTTGATGGACGCGTTGCCCGAGGGCGGAGCCATGCTCGCGGTCGAGGCGGCCGAGGGCGAGTTGGAGTTGCCGGAGGGCGTGGACCTCGCAGCCGTCAACGGGCCCACCTCGCTGACTGTTTCGGGTGCCGTCGAGGCAATCGACGTGCTGGAGGAGCGTCTTCGTGCGGAGGGGCGGCGGGTCAAGCGGCTGTCCGTCTCGCACGCGTTCCACTCGTACCTGATGGAGCCGATGCTGGCCGAGTTCGCGGCGGTGGCCGAGTCACTGACGTACTCCAGCCCGTCGGTCACCGTCGTGCCGACCGCTTCGGGTGCGATGGACACCCCGGACTACTGGGTGCGCCAGGTCCGTGAGCCGGTGCGCTTCGCCGACGCGATCGCCTCGCTTCCCGGCACCACGACCTTCCTCGAACTCGGTCCCGACGGTGTGCTTTCGGCGGCTGTCCAGCACCTCGTCGAGGGTGCGGTCGCCGCAGCCGTGCTGAGCGCCGACCGGGACGAGCGCGCCACGTCGGCGAGGGCGCTCGCAACGGCCCATGTCCTAGGGACCGCCGTCGACCGGGCGGAGGTCTTCGCCTCCCCTGGCGGGCGGCGCATCACCCTGCCCACCTACGCCTTCGCCGCCGACCGTCACTGGCCGTCCGGCGTCTCCTGGGCGGGTGACGTCTCCTCGGCGGGCCTCGGCGTCACCGGCCACCCGCTGCTCGGCGCGGGCATCGCCCTCGCGGAAGGGGACGGGTATCTCTTCACCGCCCGGCTCTCGTCGGCGTCCCAGCCGTGGTTGCGGGAGCACGTGGTGCACGGCCGGATCCTGCTCCCCGGCACCGCCTTCGTGGAGCTGGCGGTACGAGCGGGTGAGCAGGCGTACGCCGAGCGGATCGACGAACTGGTCCTGGAAGCACCGCTGTCGGTGCCCGACGACGGTGCCGTCCAGGTACAGCTGTCGGTGGGTGCGGCCGACGCCGATGGCAGGCGGACCCTCACCGTGCACTCCCGGGTCGAGGACGCCGGCGCATTCGACGGCTGGTCGGACCGGCCCTGGACCAGAAACGCCTCCGGCGTCCTCGCACCCCGGGACCGGAGCGTCGCCGAGGACCCCGAACTCGCGGGCGTCTGGCCGCCCGAGAACGCCGTTCCCGCCGACCCGGGCGCCCTGTACGAGGGCCTCACGGCTGCCGGACTGGTGTACGGCGACCTGTTCCGCGGCGTCCGCGCCTGCTGGACCCGCGGCGACGACGTCTTCGCCGAACTGACCCTGCCCGAGAACGCCGCCACCGGCTTCGGACTGCACCCCGCCCTGCTGGACGCCGCGCTCCAGGCGGCAGCCGTACGCGGCGGCGACGGCGGAGCGGGCCTGCCCTTCTCCTGGGCCGGGGTCACCCTCTGGGCGTCCGGTGCCACCACGCTGCGCGCCCGGATCTCGCCCGCGCACGACGGCGACGGCGTAACGGTGCTGGCGGTGGACCCGGGCGGCAGCCCGGTCGTCAGCGTGGAACGCGTTCTGACCCGCCCCGCACCGGCCTTCGCCGACGAGGTGGCGCAACGGCCCGACGACCTGTACCAACTGGACTGGACCCCCGTCCCCGTGACCGGGCCCGAGCCGGGCGGGCTCGCCCAGTTCGGCGCCGACGATCTGCTCCCCGGCCGGTCCGGCACCCTCGACGACCTGGCCGAGGGCGGGCGGCTGCCCACCCACACGGTGCTGTCCGCATGCGCGGAGGACACCCCGGGCAACGACGCGCAGGCCGTGCTGGCCCGTACCGGTGAAGTGCTCCTGCAGCTGCGGACCTGGCTCACCGACGAGCGGTACGAGGAGACCTGCCTGGTCGTGGCCACCCGAGGCGCCGTAAGGGCGGTGGCCGCCGACACCGTCCCCGATCCGGCGGGCGCCGCCGTATGGGGGCTGGTGCGTTCGGCGCAGTCCGAGCACCCCGGACGG
The DNA here is from genome assembly GCF_040295485.1 of Streptomyces sp. NPDC002793. NCBI lineage: Bacteria > Bacillati > Actinomycetota > Actinomycetes > Kitasatosporales > Streptomycetaceae > Streptomyces > Streptomyces sp. NPDC002793. The sequence continues at coordinate 243,531 of NZ_JBEOVL010000007.1, forward strand.
ATCCTGCTGGTCGACCTGGAGCCCCGTACCGAGGAAGACGTCCGTACGGGAGACGACAGCCGTGCCCTGGCCGCCGCCGTCGCGTCCGGCGAACCGCAGGCCGCCGTGCGTGGCGGCGCCGTCCTCGCGGCGCGACTGGTCGTGGCAGCACGTGCCCTCACTCCTCCTGGTGGGGGGGCTTGGCGTGTGGGGGTGGTGGAGCGTGGGTCGTTGGAGGGGGTGGGTCTGGTTTCGGCTCCGGAGGTGGAGGG